>DVLR01000248.1 GCA_018715425.1 Candidatus Merdenecus merdavium | reverse complement strand
ATATCTGGCATATTACCTGCTGCATAATAATTTTTGAGTTGTCCGTTTACATCCACACCACCACCCAAGGATTCAATGATTACTTCCTGTCCTGTTTTCTCCTGATACTGTTTTGCGAACTCTTTAAGTGCTCCATCAATCTCAATTTTAGTACTCAAAAAACGAATGGCATCTTTACTTACATTTGCTGTATCCGTCGTCTCTTCTGTGTTACCACTAGTAGCTCCACCATTATCTTCACTGTCTGTAGTTCCTCCACATGCTCCTAATGTTACTGCTACTACTGTAGCTAGTAGTACCGTTAAAATTTTCTTTTTCATCTCTTCTACCAACCTTTCCTAGGTTATTTTTATTACTTTTGCGCATAAGTTTCTTCTTTTTCATATCTTATCATCAAATTAACGAATTTTCAATCTTATTATAGTATATATTATACTTTTCTCTATTTTCAACAGATTTTCTCTCCATTTTCACTTATATAATCCTCTTTTTTGTGTATATTTAATAGTATAATTTATACAACTTTTTTCTGATATCCCTAGATAATTATATCACTCTGCAAAAAGAAAAACTGATATGACCTCTACAGTATCTGTTCATAGGATTGCTCAGTTTTGTATACAACGAAATAAGCAAAAAAATACTGTATAGCCGCAATATTTCTGCTAGCCATACAGTATCACATTTCATCTATCTATTCATTGAGGTTCCTTACAGAATCACGGATGATCAACTGAGTGGGAAGTACAACCAAGGTCTCTACCTCTCCCGTTGTTCCCCTCAGCATTTTGATCAGCATCTCAACAGCTACCTTGCCTTTCCTCTGTATATCCTGCCGTATGGTGGTCAATGCTGGTCTTACTAATGAAGCATACCCTACATCATCGAATCCTGTAATAGAAATTTCATCTGGAACCCTTCTGCCTCTATCCTGGAATGCATTAAGCAACATAGAAGCATAATAGTCCGATGAACATATAATCGCTGTGTATGCAAAAGATCGCTTATATAATTCTTCCAAATTATCCTGCTCTCTTCTGTTTCCAGGACATATTTTTAGAAAATTCTCTTTACCACCAACAAGTCCAGCCTCATCCATCGCCTGACAATAACCCAAAAAACGCTGATGATCTAAATTTTTATTATTATCGGCAAGAAAGGCAATCTCCTTATGCCCACAACTAATGACATACTTTGTCATCTCGTATGCTGCTTTTTTATCTTCCAAGCGGATATTGATACAATGATCTAAACCGTCGGTGTCATAATCATCAATGATTACAATGGGCTTTTTATAGCGCTCCTGCAAATACGCAATTTCTCCCTCCACGAAACCGCAAGTCACCAGTCCATCCATATTCCAGGATAAGATAAACTTTTGTACTTGTTGAACATCACTTAATGCATAGACCATTAGATTATAGCCTTGGCTCCTCACACGTTCTTCCACTGCACCTAACAGCTCACCGAAAAACTGATCCTTAAATGGATTTTCTTTTCCACTGACCTTTACCACCATACCAATAATCCTAGATCGATTGCTTGCCAAGTTACGGGCATTGATATTGGGCATATAGTCGTATTCCTTAAGAACTTTCTGGATACGCTTAACATTAGCAGGTGATACTTCTTTTGTCTTGCCGTGAATAACGTTTGATACCGTAGTGGTGCTTACGTTCAACATATTAGCTATCTCTTTAATTGTAATCATTCCAAAATCCCCAATCCCTTTGCAGTACTCTCTTTTCTGCGGCTTTCTACGTGAATTTATTTACCGCTTCTATTAACTATCATCTTACCATGTTTTTTTGGTTTTTCATAGTCTATCCCTTTTTCTATTCTTTTATATCTTGGATTGGAAAATCTGAATCAAGCTGTTCCCTATGATTCCTTTTAATATATTCTAAAAGTCCTTGACATCCTTCATAAACTTCTTTGTAAGTTTGATCAAACTTACCTGTATACCAAGGATCGTCAATATCCCTAGGGCTATCTGTAAAATCTAGTAATCTACTAACCTTTCCTTCAGTATCTTCACCTATGATCCTTTTCATATTCCGAAGGTTAAAGTCTTCCATTCCTATGATATAATCGTAGTCTTCATAATCTTTTTTAGTTAACTGTACAGCAGTCTTTCCCTCTGTGCTAATCCCCACTTCTTTTAATTTCTTTTTCGTTCCTTGATGAACTCCATTTCCAATTTCTTCTCTACTAGTAGCAGAAGAAGCGATATGAAAAGAATGGCCTAATCCTTCTTTTTGCACCATATCTCTAAAAACAAATTCTGCCATAAGTGATCTGCAAATATTGCCATGGCAAACAAATAGAACTTTAATCATAATCATTTTTCCTTTCGCAATGCTCTTATATGCCGTGTTTTACCATGATTTGCACAATTCGTAACTTTCCTCCAGACGGTTACACGTCTACCGAAAATGACAAAACGGTGCAAAGTGTGGTAAATCAAGGGCGTCAAACGTAGTAAAATCATAGTGAAATTTACTTCCAAAATCATTAAATTTGTTTCTGATGATCTTCGACTCTGGCTCAAAATATACTTCGCCGTATCCCTGAAACTTTCATCCTTTTCTACAATTCTTATAATACCATACCCAGTAAATAATGAGAAGATTAAAGTTGAATAGAGGAAAAGCTAAAGCTGACTGTGATCACCTCTGCATAGCAGGTGATTTATGAAAAGACTACCCTAAAAAAACCGCCCTTACTACAGTCATCTATTAATAGATTTCCATATAGTAAGAACGGATAAAATAAATTCCACTCTATAATTCGCTTTTTTCTAAGATATTGCTTTTCCTAATGCTATGCAGGCTGCTTCGCCCTCATCATCAGGTTCTAGATTACAGATTACGCTGTCACATACAAGTATTGCCCCTTCATTTCTACAGGTTTCCTCCCATGTACGCATCCATTCTCCATCGCCCCAATCATAGGAACCAAAAAGAGCAATTTTCTTATCCTTTAACTTTTCTTTGCACTCTGAAAATACTGGTTCAAATTCTCCATCTTCCAATTCTTCAGCTCCCATAGATGGGCATCCAAATGCAACTGCATCGTAGTGATCCATATCATCACTGGAAAAATCAGTTACATAAATCAAATCGACCTCTCCACCATTTTCTTTTATTCCTTCAGCCACCTTTTGTGCCATGGCTTCTGTATTACCTGTGGAGCTCCAATATACAACTGCTACTTTGCTCATTCTTATAACCTCCATCACTTTTCTTATGATTTCTCAGACACCTTATAATAATAGTATCAAAGTACTGTCCTTATGCTGTTAGTTGTTGCTAACCATCTACATAATAGCACCACAAAAATAAGGTGTCAATCGTTTAGAAAGTAATGATTTCTTTTCTCAATAACCCATCCTTTTTCTTACTATTTTTCTCTATATCCCTTCTTGTTCAAAGATATTTCTAAATTCCTCAGCCTCATCAAAAGTACTATACCAACCAAATTTCTTTAAATCTACTCTATTCTCTCGACTTACTACAACTCCGTCTTTTCTGAGCTGTTTCTTCTGACTTAAAGCGGTATCAAAGGCGCCAGCTCCGCTTAAATAACCTTGCCCATTGACAACCTGATAAGCAGGAACATCATGGTCTAACTTTTTCCCTAGGGCATAGCCTACTTGTCTAGCATTCTTTGGTTTTCCACATAGTAAAGCAATTTGACCATAACTAGCAACTTTTCCCTTTGGAATACTTTTGCATACAAGGGCAACTCTCTTATAAAAATCCATGTTTTACTCCTTATGGCTCCAAGATTCCCATAAAATCTTCTTTAGTAAGATGGGTAACCGAAACACCGTCTCCAGTAATGATTTGATCAGATAAATCTTTTTTAGCTTCTTGCATCTTTAGGATTTTTTCTTCAATGGTATTTTTGGCTATCAGCTTAAATACTGTAACGCTATTTTTTTGTCCGATTCGATGTGCTCTATCCGTAGCTTGATTTTGAGCCGCCACATTCCACCATGGGTCAAAATGGATGACAATGGTTGCACCAGTAAGATTCAAACCCGTTCCTCCCGCTTTTAAAGAAATCAAAAAGATTGGAATGTCATTTTCATTAAACTCATTTACTAGCCTCGTTCTTTCTTCTTTTGGTGTAGAGCCTATTAATTTATAATAATCTATTTTCTCTTTCTTAAGCTCCTGTTCCAATAATAAAAATAAACTTGTAAATTGAGAAAACAATAAGATCTTGTGCCCTCCTTCTATTGCATTTCTTATTAATTCCATACAAGTATCAATTTTAGCAGAACCTCCACCATAGTTATCATATACCATTGCAGGAGCACAACAAATCTGTCGTAATTTCGTTAATTCGGCTAAAACTTGCAGCTTTCCTCTGGAAAACTCCTCCTTGCTTCGGCTAGCTAATTGTTGCATGACTCTTTGGACATTTGCCTGATAAAGTGCCAGTTGTTCTCCTTCTAGTTTAGAGTATATAATCGTCTCTTCTTTCTCTGGCAATTCTTTTAACACATCTGCCTTAATTCTTCTAAGAATAAAAGGTTTGATGATTCTTTGAAGCCTTTTAATCGTTACATCATCTTTGGTAGAGATAATAGGGGTTTCATACTTTGTTTTGAAGCTTTTGTAAGAGCCTAAAAATCCCTTCATTAAATAGTCAAAAATACTCCATAATTCACTTAATCGATTTTCAATTGGAGTTCCTGTAAGAGCAAACCGTCTTTTAGATCTAACTTTCTTAATCGCTTTTGCTATTTGTGTACTGTGATTTTTAATATATTGTGCCTCATCAATAATCTGAGCATAAAACTCCTTTTTTTCATAAAAACCAATATCTCTTCTAAGTAAATCATAGGATGTAATCAATACATCATACTTGTTATACGTCTTTAAAAGCTGCTCTCTTTCATCTGATGTTCCCGTAATCATAAGAACTGATAACTTAGGTGCAAACCTTTCTATTTCACTTAGCCAATTATACACCAGCGATGATGGGCAGACAATAAGACTAGTTTTTTGTTCTGTGGATATTTGTTTTTGATAGAATAAATAAGCGATAACTTGAAGGGTTTTACCAAGCCCCATATCATCTGCTAAAATCCCTCCAAAGCCCATGGAGTCTAAACTACATAACCAGCGAAATCCAATTCTTTGGTAACCTCTTAATACTTTCCTTAATGTTTTAGGTACCTCATAATCACTATCCTCCACAGATTTCATGGTTCTGATCATTTGCTTATAGGAGGAATCCCTTAACACCTCTACATTCTCTCCATCACCTTTTAATACTTGATCAATGTAAAAGGCACGATAAGAAGGAACTTGTATTTCTCCACTTTGTAAATCTTTGTGCCCAAGTTCCAAACCTTCTACTAATTCTGAAACAGCGGAAATAGAACTGTCTTCAAATTCCATAAAGTCACCATTTTTCAACCGAAAATACTTCTTCCTTTTTCGATAACTGCTCAAAAAGTCTTCTAATTCTTCTTGTGATAAATGACCTGCATCCATGGATAGATTTAAAAGATCTCCAGTTATAGATACACCAATATTCACTTTCGGAGCGGCAAGTACCCTTAAACGCCTCAAGGTCTCTGATATAAAAACATCTCCCATACGACTAAGATCATGAACACCCTTAGTTAAAAGTTTATAAACATCGTCTTCTCTTTCCTCTAACAAATAAAGCTCTTGATCTTCCGTTTCTCCTTCGAAATACGGTTTCGCCACCGCTAGTACTTCCTGCTCTTTGTTTATATCTCGAATAATATCTCCCATTCCAATAGGATCTAGCACATTAAACCTTTGTTCATCATACACCGCTTCTATTTTTGCTACAATATATCCAAAAGGATTATCCAAATAGATCTTCAGCTCTGCCTCCTTAGGAAGATATACACTAACATCCCCTTCTACCTCTAGATTGGTGTATTGTTCCAACACAGGAAGAATGGTGCTGCAAAAAGCTCCCATATCCTTTTCATCAATAAAATATCTAGTAATATTCTTCTCATCTCCTAAACGGAAGATACGTTCCATCCCATGACTATATTCTTCATCACATTGATATATCATATCACCCTTTTTTAAGTATAATCTAGTAATATCACCTAATATTGTTATTGGTGGAAGCAATAACTCATAACCGTTTCTCGATGATAATCTTTGTAGTTTTACTGATATTTCTGGATTTCCTTCGATGACAAAGTAACGGTGAATGCCTTCGTATCCCCATTCTAAACGAAACCATTTCCCTATCATTAGGTTTAAAAAGTCTCCCACAGCTTCATCTGTTAATTCTAAAGCTCGAATGCTTGGAACATATTGATAATACAAGGTTGATTTAAATTTATAATGTTCATATTCTTTTAAGTATTTTTCTAGGTATTGGATTAATTCTCTTGATTCTTTCGTAAATGCACTCCATTGATGAACGAATCCTAATTTTTTACCGTAATCCACCTTTTCTTGATGATGAATGGATCTTATGAAACTATGAAGGTCTTTTACCACATATTTTGTAGATATTCCCACTCGAACATCCATGGTATAGATACCATTCTTCCTATGGAGCGTTGGTTCTAATTCCACAAGCCCTGTAATTTTAGGTTGTAAGAACTTGGCCCGATCTTTCATGGAATATTCATAGATTAAATCTGAAAGTTCCAGTGATGTAATGGGTCTTTGAAAGTTTTTTTCTCCTTGAGATGATGTTTTTCTAGCTGCTTTTAAGAACTCTTCTAGAGCGGCTTTATGATCTTCTTTTTCCTTCGCAAACTCTAAAGCTACTGCCACACAGTGTACACACATCTTTCCTGAACTCCAATAATCAGAGCATTCACATTGATAATCTATAATTTCTTCCTCTTCCATTTGATATTCCAGTACTACATGGTATGAGGCAGAATATCTTCGTTCTATCTCTGCACTGATATGAAAAATATCTCCGTCCACATATTCTCTAATCCCAAATACTTTATTTGATTTATGAAGCTGTACACCTTTAGAATACGTTAAACTACTAGTCTTCTCCTTGATTGCCTCGGTTACGATTTCCATGATAAAACCTCTCTCTTGTTATAAACATTGCTAGTAAAGGATACTCTTTCCCCTTATAAATTCTTGTTTCTTCTCCATCTGGATCAATGATAAATCCAGCTTTTTTATAGCAGGCAATGGCATTTTTATTATATGCAAATACATGAAGAGTAACTAAGTTTAAATCCCATTCAAAGAAACAACGATCCAGAATCCCTTTCATAACCTGGTATCCCACGCCTTGATTTCTCATGGTCTTTTCTCCAATTAAAACTCTTCTAATTCTTGCACTTTTTTGAACCAAATCGATCTCAACAAGCTGGATATGACCGATGACTCTTTTTTCTTCTGCATCCCATATAGAAAATAATATTTTGCTTTTA
>DVLR01000247.1 GCA_018715425.1 Candidatus Merdenecus merdavium | reverse complement strand
AATTGATATTTTTGTGGTTTATTAAAAACAATTGTATCTCCAGGTTGATATTCACTAATAAATTTTCCCATTATGACGCCTCCTGAATGGTATAAAGATTGAGAACCTAAAATAGTAAAAACAGATACTTTATTTTATCATATTGTAAGTTTAAATAGTGTATAATTATATTATATAAAATGTGATAATAACGAAATAGTAGGAGGTAAAGGCAATGAAAAATTTGTTGGTTGGAAATGGATTTAATATTCAATTTGATAAAACTAATTATACGGCACAACAAATAGTGTTGCGCGTTTTGGAAAACTTTACTAGAGACGATTTTCCTGTACATATTATTGTAAATACTCCTAATCGAATGAAAGGATTTTTTGGCCGAATGTTCTTAGAAGCGAGAGAAATGCTAAAGGGTAAATATGATTCTTTTACTACTTGCAAAGCTGAGGAAGAATCCTTGAAAGCATTCAAAGAGCGCTATAAAAGTGAAGTTAAAACATTAAGAATAACCGATATTGGGTATGAGGATTATTATCTAATCAATGATTTAATAGCGCATAAATATGGTATTGATAACAAAAGTCAGCATGATATAAGAGAGTCGATGAAAGTTGTTTACTTTTATGCAATATATAATAATGGAGAGATTGAATTGTTGCATAATAACTATTCGACCAAACTGGTTGAGAACTTAATAACTTATGATAATATTTTTACAACAAATTATGATTTAAATATTGAAGCATCAACCGGCAAAGAGGTTTATCATATTCATGGTCAATTTGACAAAAAAAGAGATGTATATGAAAAAGGATCGTTTAGAAACCAATTGCCAGACGCGCCGATAGATAAAATAGAAGTTGATGAAACATTTTTCTATTTATATTCAAATGCATTAACTACATATTGCGGTCAGTACAAAGAAATGCAACTCAAGCAACATACTTTAGCAAATAATGCCATTGATAAGCTTACTAATTCCTATAAAAAAGATAAAAAAGTACATTTAGAGGTAGATGAATGGCTAGCTTCTGATAATCCATTACTAATAAATATAGCATGTGGGGTTCAAGAGAAATTAAAAAATCCAAAGCTTAAATTTCCTGAAGATTATCATCTTGATAAAATGCAAGGAATGGAAGGAGAGTTAGATATTTTAGGCTTATCTCCATGGAATGATTTTCATATTTTTGAAATGATTGATAATTCAAAATTAAGAAGATGTAACTATTATTATTTTAGTGAAGAAGACAATGAAAGAATAAAGCTGTTATTACCAAAATTGTATAAAGAGAACAGACTAACTTTTAGTTGTGTTAAAGAATATTGGGATAAATATGATGAAAAATAATATTAAAATAATTTCTTATAAAGTAGCTCAAAAGTGGATTTTACCTGCGAATGTATTTGCCAATAGTTTGATTTCTGTTGAAAACGCATTATTACAATTTAATAGGCTAAAAGCTAAAGAACGATTAGATATTATTAAAGAAATGCAAGAATATGATGAACTGAGGCAAAAAGCAATTAACAAAGATGGAGAAAGTAAAGAAGATTGGATAATCTGTTCAATGGTGGATAGTCATATAATGGCAACAAAGTTTGATATTGATCCATTAGTTGTATTTATGTGTATAAAGGCACCTTGCGGTATAAACGAGATGGTAGTGATTAAATAGTAACTATGCTGTATGTGGTATCTTAAATTAGGTCAGATGGCTCATCGAAAACTAGGTCAGTTCCAGTAAATATGTTATCCTTTTAGCTAGAAGCTAAGAGGAGGAAGGGAATTGATTAACTTGAAACGTAAACAGCGAATTATCTTAATGCATCTAGATGGACAAAGCAATCGGGAAATCGCATCCGTCTTGCACATGAGCAAAGATACCATTAATAAATATGTAAGGGAATACGAAGAGCAGAAACAAGCGATATTAGAACAAAAACCAGATCAGGATTCGGAAGAACTTATCCAAGCATTAATAGAAAAGCCTAAATATAATGTAAGGAACAGAAAGCACCCAAAAGCATCACCTAAGGTGATAAAAATAATTAATGAATGCCTTCAATTGAATGAAGAAAAAAGAGCAACTGGTAGAAGTAAACAACAAATGTCTAAAAAAGACATTCATGAATACGTTATCAGTAAGGGAATAGATCTTAGCTATTCTACAGTTAAAAGAGTGGTTGATAGTGAAAGAAAAAGGCATTATGAAGCTTTCATCAAACAAGAATACTTGCCTGGGGAAATTTGCGAGTTCGATTGGGGAACCACTAAACTAAATATTAATAATACAGGATATTTGCCGTATCAAATGGCTGTTTTCACAGCACCCTATAGCAACTACCGATGTGCATTCATTTTTAAAGCCCAAGATACCAGTGCTTTTCAAGAAGCTCATGCCAGGTTCTTTTCTTTCTGTAAAGGTAATTATCAAACCATGGTTTATGACAACATGCGGGTAGCCGTTAAAAAATTTGTGGGGCTTCATGAGAAAGAACCTACCGATGCACTTTTGGAATTGTCTTTGTATTATGGGTTTCATTTTAGATTTTGTAACATCGCCCGTGGGAATGAAAAGGGACATGTTGAAAGAAGTGTGGAATACATTAGAAGAAAAGCTTTTGGCCGTCCAGGAATGGATTGCTTTGATAGATTAGAAGCAGTTAATGGATATTTGTTACAAGCATGTCAGCGAATGAATGCAGAGAAAGGTAGCAACAAATCCACTTCCTATGAGCGCTTTCAGATAGAAAAAAGTCACCTAAGAGCCAATCTTACGCCCTTTGAGAGTTGTATTTATAGTGAACATCGAGTAGACAAATATTCAACCGTAACGATTAGTCAAAATCATTATTCTGTTCAAGATATTTATGTAGGAAAAATAATCAATGCCAAACTTTACACCAGTAAGATTAAGCTATATCACGACAATACACTCATTACCATTCATAGTAGAACCTTTGGATTTCAAGATTGGAACATTGACATTTATCATTATTTAAGAACCTTAAAACGCAAACCAGGTGCCCTACGTCAAAGCACAGCACTGCTTCAAACGGACACCCGAATAAAAAATATCTACGAACGTTATTATAGCAGTAATCCCAAAGGATTTCTAGAGGTATTAGAAATAATGAAAGAAAAAGGTATTGTTCCTGTTGAAAAAGCCGTGGAACAATTAGCAGCGATGACTCCTCTTGACCTAAGTGTCGATAAGATTAAGTTTCTTCTCTCTCAGAAGGACGATATCCTTCCAGGTAGAGACGCCGTATCAATAAAAGCAGAAGAAGTTTTAGTCTTATATGATGAATTAGCTTTTGCTAAAAATAAAAACCAAGGGGAGGAAATAAGATGCAGTTAAAGCTTAGAGATGAAATCCTTGATCTATGTCAGTATCTAAAGTTTACCGGGATAAAGAAGCACTTTGAAGAAGAACTTGAGAGTGCTAGCGATTATGAAGATTATCTTTTAAAACTACTAAGATATGAAGTAGAGGAAAAGGAAAAATGTTCCGTTGAATGTCGAATGAGAAGTGCTCATTTTCCCTACCGAAAATATCTAGAAGATTTAGAAATAAATGAACTTCCAGAAACCATGCAACAAAGGTTGCCGGAATTAGCAACACTTGATTTTATTGAAAAAGGGAAAAACCTCATTATGATTGGCAATCCAGGAACAGGGAAAACCCACATAGCATTAGGACTTGGTATAAAGGCTTGCCTTCAAGGTTATAAAGTACTCTATACAACGATTCCCTTTCTAGTAACAGAACTAAAAGAATGTAACAGTCAGAAACGTTTACGCTATTTTCAGAATCGTTTTGAAAAATATGACCTAGTTATTGCTGATGAATTAGGGTATATCTCTTTTGACCGGGAAGGAACAGAGTTACTCTTTAATAACTTATCGCTACGTGCTGGCAGAAAATCGATGATTGTAACTTCCAATCTCACCTTTGCTAGGTGGACAGAAGTTTTTATTGATCCAGCAATAACCAATGCCCTAGTCGATCGGTTGACTCATAAATCAATCATAGTAGATATGAATGGAGATTCCTATCGATTAAAAGAAACCCTGAGTTTAAAAGAGCAACTGACCTAATTTTCGATGACCATAACAAAGTGCTTCTTAAATCAAGAGGCACTATCATTATCATTTAGTGACCTAAAATTCAATGAGCAGATGACCTATTTTTAGGTTGACATATACATGAATATATCTCCATTAAAGATTTGTTAGAGGGTAACTTAAAATTAATTGTTGATAAATATGGAAATGATGATAGAAAACTCGTATTGATTTCAGAGTACAAAGATAGTATTAATCGATATACGTTCTCGGTGATAGAAATACAAGATGCTCCACTTGATATTGCTACTGAAATATTTACAAGAATTAATACTTCTGGAAAAAGTTTAAGTGTTTTTGAGATTATGTGTGCAAAAACATATGATGAAAATAGAGAATTTGATTTGTATGAAAAAAGAAAAAAGCAATTAGATAAGTGGGAGGGAGTTAATTATAATACTGTTTCACATTAAACGGTTTTGCAGGCAATTTCTATTTGCGTTCAAAAGTCATGTCGTAGAAAAGATATTTTGAGTATAGATAAACAAGCCTTCATTGATGCTTGGAATGATGTTGATAAAGCATTTGATGAAGTTATAGACTTCATGAAGTCTAATTATGGTATCCCAGTATCAAAATTACTACCCTATGATGCATTATTAGTACCTTTTGTTTATTATTTCTATAAGAATAAGAAAAAGCCAGAAGGAGAAAATGCGCGTAACCTTAAGGACTATTTTTGGCGATGCGTTTTAAATAAGAGGTTTACAGAAGGCGTCGAGGGGAAAATAGCGATTGATTGTGCGAATGTAATTGATCCTATATTGCTAAAAAGAAAGCCAGAAAACAAAAGTCTTGAACCGGTCAATATTAGTTGTGAAAATCTTAAAAAAATGGATATTTTTCTTTGAGCAGTGCTTATATCAAAGGTATGATATGTATTTTGACAGCGCAAAATCCTAAGTCTTTTGAAGATGGAGGAAATGTTGTTATAGACAATGCATGGTTAAGTCAGTCTAATAGTAAGAATTACCATCATTTTTTCCCGAAGGCATATATGAAAAAAAATCAACTTCAGATTGAAGAAGACTTAGTTAATCATATCGCAAATATCACCATTGTCGATGGGTATTTAAATAAAAATGTGATTAAAGCTAAAGCACCTTCAGCTTATATGAAAGATTGCAAAGAAAAAAATCATGAATTAGAAAAAACAATGAAAACGCACCTCATTGATGATATAGATAATTTTGGGATTTGGGATAATGATTATAAACTGTTTATGAAAAAGAGGATAAAGAAAATACAAGAGCAGTTGAAGGAACGTCTTATAAAAAGAGCCTATGATGAACATTGATATATAAACATTGGATTTTAAAGCATTGAAAGAAATTTCAGTGCTTTTTTAGTACAAAGAAAGGAGGTAAAGGTGAAAAAAGAAAGGATTATTGCGATAGCAAACCAGAAAGGTGGCGTGGGGAAAACCACAACTACCGTAAACTTGGGAATAGGGCTAGCAAATCAAGGACAGAAGGTTTTGCTTATAGATGCTGATCCGCAAGGGGATTTAACAACTAGTCTTGGAATACGAAATGGAGACGCTTTAGATCATACCTTGGCAACGATTATAGATAATCAAATAAAAATAGGTCAAAGCTGCGAAGGGGAAGAACTTCATCATCATAAAGAAGGTATTGATTTTATTCCTGAAAATATTGAACTGGCATCTACAGAAATGTTACTAGTTAATGCTATGAGTAGGGAACAAACATTAAAATACAGTCTTGAAGAAGTTACAAAGGGTGCTCTGCGGAAACCACAGCTGGAATCCTTAGAAACCTACAACAAGAGTCGGGAATGGATCCAACGAAATCACAAGGTGGCGGTGGACCTGGAAGGGGCATTGCACAGTGGACTGTAAATAGTGGTAGATATAATAATCTGCTGAAAATAGCAGATGATATGGGTATGGAATGGATGGATATTAGAGTGTAGCTAGAATTCATGTGGTGGGAATTAACAGAAGGTGAAACTACTTGTATAAGCTTAATGAATAAGAAATGTGGAGGAATTGAGAACTTTAAGATGCTATCTGATGTAAGAGAAGTTTATAAGATATTTGAAGAATGCTATGAAAGAGCCGGAAAGCCCATGATGGAGAAGCGATATAAGTATGCAGAGAAGCTTTATGCGATTTATACAAAATAGGGGATTACTAATTATCTAAAAACACCAAAAAAAGGGAAAAAGCGCCAAAGCCATATACGAACGAATGTTCGATGTGCTATTCTATATTAAAATTACCATGGTAAAAAAGCAAGGAAAAAATCAAGAAAAGTAAGAATTGCGGCGCGCCGCAAATTCTGATATACTAGCTTATATAAGGCTGAAAGGAGCGAGAAAATGTTGAAATGTGCATCTTTTTTTGCAGGTGTTGGAGGAATAGATTTAGGTTTTGAAAAAGTGGGTTTTGAAACGGTTTATGCAAATGAATTTGATCCATATGCTGCTGACACCTACGAATGTAATTTTAATATAAAAGTTGATAGAAGGGATATTCATGATGTTAAAACAGAAGAAATCTCTGACTTTGATGTACTACTTGCAGGGTTTCCTTGTCAAGCTTTTTCTATTGCTGGATATAGAGAAGGGTTCGAGGATAAAAAAGGACGAGGAGAATTATTCTTTGAAGTAACGCGTATTATAGAAGCGAGAAAACCGAGAATAGTTTTTTTAGAAAATGTAAAAAATTTAGTTAGCCATGATAATGGGAATACCTTTAGAGTCATATGTGAGCAACTTGATTCACTGGGATATAAATGGAATTATCAAGTAATGAACGCTTGTGAGTTTGGAAATATCCCTCAAAATAGAGAAAGAATTTATATTGTTGCTTTTAGGGAAAAAGAAGATTATGCAAACTTCAGATTACCAATGCCAGTTAGATTGACTAAAAAGTTATCTGATGTTATTGATTTTGAGAAAGAGGTAGAAGACAAGTATTACTATACTAAAGAAAAATGTTCATTCTATGATACTCTTAAGAAGGAAATTAAAAATAGTGATACTACGTATCAGTGGAGAAGAGTCTACGTGAGGGAAAACAAGAGTAATTTAGTCCCAACATTAACTGCGAATATGGGAACTGGTGGGCATAATGTACCATTAATACTAACAAAAGATAGTAAGATAAGAAAACTAACGCCGAGAGAATGCTTTAATGTACAAGGCTACCCGGCATCTTATCATTTACCAAATCAGAGCAACTGCCATCTTTATAAACAAGCAGGAAACAGCGTTGTTGTTCCGGTTATAGAAAGAATAGCAGGGTCTATTAAAGAGGCAGTTGAAGCTAGTTCAGAATGTAAAGAAAGAGAAGAACTAAAACAACAAATTGCTGTGTAATATGAGGAGTGAATATGGCAAATATTTTATGGAAACATTTAGATAAAAAGGAAAGAGACGAATATGAAAGGTATCTAAAGATATTTGGTGCATTATCTGGACTGTTTAAAGATACTGAAAAAGGTGATAATGCAACAAAGCCTTATTTATATTACAGGAATCATGAACAACTCTATGCTCGTTCTTTTGATGTAAAAGACTTGACTAGAAAAGATTCAGCTTTTGATGCATTGGCAGAATTTGATGGCGAGAAAATTGGTGTGGGCTTAAAGACTTGGATACATGATAGAGATAAAAGTTTTCAAAAGGTTGCAGAATTTAATAAGTTAGCACCTGAAAGAATTACACCTTTAGTTTCTGTAGGCGATTATTTTGAGGTTGTAAAAACGGTTGCAAAACTAAGAAATGATAGAGTAATGCTTGATAAACGATTATATAATACAGGCGAACATGATATATATCATTATATTACTCGAGATACTAATTGTATGAACATTATTGAAACCACTTATGATCTCATTGAAGAGGATAGTATAAAGCTCATAAAAACAAATGGGAAAACATTTGAGTTCACAGATGGTAAAAACAATTATAAATACTATACTTCCAAATCAGTTTTATTAGAAGAGTTTGATGCAAGTGCAAGTGAAGTCATAGAGAAACTACCAATATTGCAGTTTAAGGATCCATTTGAATTGCTAGAGAAAATCGAACTACCTAAGGCGGAAGAAGTGGCAACTACAGAAGTGATATACCTACCACTTTATACAGATCAAACTTATTCTTTAAGTAGTAAATCAGGACTTAATGCAAGCAGAGGAGCTTCTAAAAACAAGGAAAAACCTGGTCGAAAGAGACCTAAATATGAAGCTTACATCGGAATACCGGCATGGATACATTATGTATACCCACTATTTTTTGATGTAAATGGATTTGATGCAAATGATATTAAAGCATCCAAGGGATTTAATTTATATTTACCGGATGGAAGAGTTGTAAAGGCACGGGTTACTCAAGAAAATGGAAAAGCACTAGAAACATCGCCACAAAATATTTTGGGCGAATGGATTCTAAAGCAAGTATTTAGCCTTAAGCCATATGAAGAGTTGACAATGGAAATGCTTAATGACTATGGCGTGGATTCCCTGAGAATTACACGAATTAGTGAAGGCAACTATAGCATTGATTTTGCAGAGACTTACGCTTTTGAAGCTTGGAAACTTTCACAACGAGAAAAAATTGAGAAAACATTTAGTAGCCAAGAACTCAGTGGGAAAAAGGTACGAGCGCCAAAATATAGAGATGAGTTATTTATTGAAGATAATAGTGAGGAGTAGCTATAACACACATTAATTGAAAGGAAAGAAAATGTCAGAAGAGAATGATTTAGAAGAGGGAAATAGTCCATGGGAGCATGTGTCACAAATTAAGTTTGCCAATGACGAAGTTACTAATATTAATAGAGATGATATCGTGGTTTTTGTAGGACCGAACAATGTAGGCAAGAGCCAAGCGCTAAAAGACATCATGAATATTAGCAATAAGGGGTCTAATGTGGATGATGATACTATCATTATAAAAGAAATAAAAATAGTAAAGAACAAAGGAGAT
>DVLR01000246.1 GCA_018715425.1 Candidatus Merdenecus merdavium | reverse complement strand
TATCCATTGCTTTTACCAGTTTTGATCATAACCATTTACCACCAAAGAATTTATTCACCTGGGTTGGTTTAGAGAATTTTGGAAACATACTGACTGGTAGATTATCAGAAACTTTTTTACCTGTTCTAAGTTGGACCATTATTTGGGCGATTTTTTCCACTGGAACCTGTTTCGTGTTTGGTGTTTTACTGGCTTTATTTATCCAGAAAAAAACCATTCGTTGGAAAAAGTTTTATCGTT
Source organism: Candidatus Merdenecus merdavium (assembly GCA_018715425.1). Taxonomy (GTDB): domain Bacteria; phylum Bacillota; class Clostridia; order Lachnospirales; family Lachnospiraceae; genus Merdenecus; species Merdenecus merdavium. The sequence continues at coordinate 9,423 of DVLR01000246.1, read as the reverse complement.
CCATATTTGTTCTGACCATTGCGATTCCACAATTTATCTCATTACTTATTATGGGAAATCTTTTTCACTTATCGGGGCCAATCAACGAATTGTTAATGAATCTGGGATGGATTCAATCACCAATCCCTTTTTTAACGAATTCTTTCCTTGCTAAGGGGATGGTTATCATTATTAATATGTGGATTGGGGTACCAGTATATATGTTGATTTCCACTGGTATTATTATGAATCTACCCCAAGATCAAATTGAGGCTGCTAAAATTGATGGAGCAACGGCAGTCCAAGTTTTTCAAAGAATTACATTACCACAAATAATCTTTGTCATGACTCCAAACTTAATCCAACAATTTATTGGAAACATTAATAATTTCAATGTAATTTACTTGTTAACAGAAGGAGGACCAGCAAATAGTAATTTCTATGGTGCTGGTAGTACTGATTTGCTAGTCACATGGCTTTATAAATTAACGGTAGAAAAGGCGGATTATAATCTAGCCTCAGTTATTGGAATCCTTACCTTTTTGCTAAGTTCCATATTCTCTTTGTTAGTGTACACAAAGTCAAAAGCTTTTAAAAGTGAGGGGGAATATTAATATGAAAAAAGAAAAAGGTTATATCAGTCAAGTGATACTCACCATCATTGCAGCCGCTTGGTTATTTCCCATTATTTGGATTATACTGACAGCTTTTCGTGAAGAGGGTGGACGTTTTGTTTCTTATATTATACCAAAAAGATTTACCCTTCAAAATTTTATCAATCTCTTCACCAATCCAAATTATCCTTTTGTAAAGTGGTTTTTAAACACCTTATTTGTGTCAGTGGTATCCTGTATTTTTAGTACTATCATTACGGTAGCCATGGCATATACCTTGTCCCGTATTCAATTTAAGATGCGCAAAAATATTTTGAAACTAGCTTTGATTTTAAATATGTTTCCGGGATTTATGAGTATGATCGCTGTTTATTATATTTTAAAATCAATGAACTTAACTCAAAGTTTATGGGCCTTAATTCTTGTCTATTCATCAGGAGCAGCCCTCAACTTTTATATTGTAAAAGGTTTTTTTGATACTATTCCCTATTCATTAGATGAAGCAGCAATGATTGATGGAGCTACAAAATATAATGTTTTTACACAAATTACCTTACCATTATCAAAACCTATTATTGTTTACACGATGCTCATGGCATTCACTTCTCCCTGGATGGACTTTATATTTGCGAAGGTCATCATGGGGGATCAGGTGGATAAATATACGGTAGCTATCGGCCTATATTCTATGATGACCAGATCCAGTGCCAACTCTAACTATATGTCATTTGCCGCAGGTTGTGTGCTGATTGCCATTCCGATTTCCTTGCTTTTTATGAAACTACAAAAGTATTATGTTGAAGGAATAACAGGTGGATCTGTGAAGGGTTAAGTTTTTCTTTGTATTATTCCAGTTTTATGGTATCATTTAAGAAGTAGAAAATTTAATCTAATTTCAAATTATATTAATAAAGCTGGTGATTTCCTTGCACAGTGTGTAAGGGATCATGATATAAGAGAGGAGTCGGCGATATGAAAGTTGGTTTAATACGTTGTCATCAAACAGAGGATACTTGTCCTGGAACAACAGATTTTGTAGCCATGCAAGAGAAAACTGGAGCATTTGCAGATGTGAAAGAAGAGATAGAGATTGTTGGATTTTTATCCTGCGGTGGATGTCCTGGTAAAAAAGCAGTCTTTAGAGCCAAAGAAATGGTAAAACGAGGAGCGGATACCATTGCATTTGCATCTTGTATTTCAAAAGGATCTCCCATTGGCTTTCCTTGTCCCTTTGCTAAAAAGATGAGAGAAGCTGTAAAAATGTCTGTTGGTAACGAGATTAGATTAATAGAATATACTCATTAAGTTTATGATTTATATGTAACGCCTTGCGGGAATCACCAAAACTCGCAAGGCGTTTTTTATCTTGTTCAGATGGATCATGTGACATAGGATTATTTTGCAGTCGAAACAAAATAATCCTATATACTTATATTGTAAGTTTGAGTTAAGAGAGGGTATAATGAAACAAGAACTATAAAAGATTAATTTGAATCACAATAGAAGAGTGGGAAGTTATCAAGAATGAAGAAAAAGGAACTAATATCCATCATTAGTATCGTCAGTTTGTTATTAGCCATAACGAGTACCATCGGTGTTATGGTTTATTATAATGTAAAAATAAAGAATATCAGCGCTACAAAAACAGAAGTATATACTGATTATGCTTACCATTATGCTTTTATCACAGAAAACTATGACGATCCTTTATGGGAATCAATTTATGCAGGAGCAAAAAAACAGGGGAAAGAATATAATGCCTATGTAGAAAATTTTGCAGCCAATGTTACCCTGGCTTATAGTATGAATGAAATGTTGGAAATGGCGATTGTTGCCAAAGTAGATGGAATTATAGTGGAGGGTGATGATAGCATTGAAACATCTAGCTTAATTAATACAGCAGTAGAACAAGGCATTCATGTTGTGACAGTGTTAAATGATTGCGTTCTTAGTACTCGTTGTAGTTTTATTGGCATCAATAATTATAAACTGGGGAAAGAATATGCCAATCAGATTATTAATTATTCTAAGGATGCCCCTACCAAGGTAGTAGTATTATTGAATGCATCCAATGCTACAAATGAAGAAATCATGTGGTCAGGTCTAGAGAATACCATTAGTGAGAATTATAGTAAAATAGAGTTACATAAATTAGATGTCAAAAGCGAAATCATGTTTACGTCAGAGGAGATCATTCGAAATTTAATTAAAAATAAAAAAGAACAACCAGATATCATCGTATGTTTAAGTTTGACCGATACCATAAGTGCTTATCAATCGGTAGTGGATTTTAATAAAGTAGGTAAGATTGAGATTTTAGGATCCTATCAGTCACAACCTGTTTTAGAAGCCATAGATAAGAATATTATTGCAGCCTCCATGGCCATAGATACAGATCAAATGGGAAGAAGTGCGGTGGATAGTTTGTTTGAATTCCAAACGTATGGAAGGGTGAGCGATTATGTTTCTGTGGATTTTAGTCTTATCCATAAAGATAATGTAAAACAATTTATGAAGCATACCGATGAAGAAAATAAACCGTAAAGGAGTGTTCCTATCTTGAACAGCGTAAAAGAAGGAATTCAAAAAAAATATAAGAATCTCTCTATTCAAACCAGATTGATTTTAGTTTTTCTGTTCACTTCCATTACTGCATTTACAGTTACTCTATATATGAATTGGAATATTAATCATTCCATTACTCAAATTGATATTGTATATATGACTAATGCAAATTTAAACGATTTAAATGACGCTATAAAAAATACACAGAATAGTATGACGGAATATCTGAATACGAAATCTTCTTACTCTTTGGAAGAGTTTTATAAATATGAAGGGGAATATAAGAATTTAATTCAAAATTTAAGTGATCAAACAACAGATAATTATGCTGGTCTTATGGAGAAGAATATTAAAAATATATCGGAAGAATATATCATAGTGGCCAACGAAGCTGTCCAAGCAAAACGAGGACGCAACATAGAAAGCTATAAGAAGTCTTATGATAAAACCAGTCGTTTGTATCAATATATAGATAATTATATTTATTGTTTGAATAATCAGCAGTTTCAGAAGAATTCCCAAAACTACGGCATTCTCATGGTGACATTGAGGTATTTAGAGGCGATCAGCTTGGTGGTATATGTAGTGGTTGCCATCTGTAACATTATCCTGATTATTGTTATGACTAATAGCATTACGAATCCTTTAAAAAAACTAACTAAGGCAGCCAATGAAGTAGCAAAGGGAAATTTTGATATCGAACCCTTAGATGATACGACTAGAGATGAAGTTGGGGTTGTAGCGAAGGCTTTTAACAAAATGATCTACAGTATGAAAGAGTATATTATTAGGCAGAAAGATAGCATGGAGGCTGAAAGTAAAGCCAAAGAACGAGAATTTTTAATCAATGATTTACTGAAAGATGCACAATTAAAATACCTACAAGCACAGATCAATCCTCATTTTTTATTCAATACCCTTAATGCAGGTACGCAACTTGCTATGTTAGAAGGGGCTGAAAAGACTTATGTCTTTATTGAAAAAATGTCGGAATTCTTTCGTTATAATATTAAGAAGATCAATGAAGATGCAACTTTAAAAGAAGAAGTGGAACTAGTGGAAAGCTATCTTTACATTATGAATGTTCGTTTTTCAGGTGAAATAGAATATGAAAAAAAGATCAATTGTGATATTAGTAATGTCCGTGTGCCAAGTATGATTCTTCAACCCATTGTGGAAAACTCCTTGACCTATGGAATTCGAAACATTGACTGGGATGGTAAGATTACTCTGGATATTACCTTAATAGAAGGTGAAATTCAAATTATGTTAACTGATAATGGAGTTGGAATGACCCAAGAAAGAATTCAGGAAGTTATGGCTGGAGAAGTAGAACAAGAGGAGTTTATGAGAAATTCAAATGGCATTGGTCTTTCTAATGTTATGAGCCGTTTGAATATCTATTTTGAACAAGAGTCTTTACTAGAAATAGAGAGCCAAGGAAAAGATATGGGAACACGAGTCATTATTCATATTCCAGTGACAGAATAGGAAGAAAAAAACTAAAAATAATAGAGGTTTCATACTAAAGAGGAGTGCTTATGTATAAAATTATGTTGGCAGATGATGAGGGGATTGCAATTGATTCTCTGAAGTTTATTATAGAAAAGAATTTTGGGCGATCATGTGAGATACGTTATGCAAAGACGGGAAGAAAGGTTATTGAACTGGCTGAAGAGTTTCGTCCAGACATTGCATTTATGGATATCCAGATGCCTGGGATTAATGGCATCGATGCCATGAAAGAGATTAAAAAATTCAACCAGGGGATTATTTTTATTGTGATGACGGCTTATGATAAGTTTGATTTTGCGAAGGAGTCCATTAATTTAGGGGTACTTGAGTACTTAACCAAACCATCTAATCAAAATAAAATAGTGGAAACGTTAGAAAAAGCTATAGCCATTGTGAATCGTGAGCGAGAAAAGAGGAGCAACGATCTAGAGATTCGTGAAAAGCTTGAGACCGTTGTTCCATTACTAGAAAGTAGCTTTATCTATAATGTGTTGTTTCAGGAAAACTATGAACAAGAGATTGATAATTTTAAGCAACTTCTTAATATTTCCCAAAACTATGGATTTGTCATTGTGCTGGGATTCGGCGATCAGATGGAAGATGGAAAGTTATCTAATCCTGTAGGGGTAAGTGTTAAGGCACAAAAGTTTTATCCTGAATTCCGTGAGATTGTAAAAGAGTTTTATCCTGCGATCATCGGTCCCATTATGGCGAATCGGATCGTCATTATTGTACCAGAGGATGAGCTTGAGACAGATTATGAAAAGCGGATCAAGATCATTGATACCACCAGAAATCTAGCTAGAAAGCTAAGAAAAAGGCTGGATATACAAATAAAAGCTGGCATTGGATCTGGTAAAACTTTGGAAAAAATCCAGGAGTCTTATAATGAGGCTGTGGAAGTTTTAAGGATTAATTCCGAACGGGTAGGACATGTGGAAGATCTTCCAATCCTATGTCGTTATGAAGATAATTATCCAGTGGAATTAGAAAAAGAGTTATTTGCAGCTGTCCATCGTGCCGACACCACTCAAGCAAGAATAAAAGGGACTATGTTTTTTGATTGGATGACGACCCATCATATGGAATATCCAGAGAATATCAAACTTAAGGTAGCGGAGTTTGTTTTGTACGCGGAACATTTAGAATATGCATCGGGAGGAAAAAACTATAATTTTAGAGATCGATCAGAGTATCTAACCATAATCCAAGGAACCAACGATCTAAGAGAGTTAAAGGAGTGGTTTGTTAAGAAGATAACCGATGTCTGTTGTAATATGCATACCAAAAAAGAGGAACAATCCAGCGATATCATAAAAAAAGCAAAACGCCATATTATTCAAAATTTTAATAAAGATATTTCACTTGATGAAGTTTCTAAAATTGTTAATATTAGTCCATATTATTTTAGCAAATTATTCAAAGAAGAAACAAAAGAGAACTTCATCGATTTTCTGACTAATATAAGAATTGAAAAATCTAAGGAATTACTAAAAAACCAGGAACTAAGCATGAAAGAAATTTGTTTGGAAGTAGGATACAGTGATCCTAATTATTTTAGTAGAATATTTAAAAAATGTGTTGGAGTTACACCAACGGAGTATAAAGAAGGATATTGAGTAAAATATTAGAAATTGAGAGGATTAAGATGAAGAATAAGATAGGGTGTCTTTTCATGATTAGCCTTTTAGTATTCACTAGCTGTCAGAAAAGCGATACAGATACTACACTTCATTCTCCTAAAAAAGAGGAGAAAATACAGATTGGCTTTTCCTTTGATTCCTTCGTAATAGAACGATGGATAAGGGATCGCGATGTCTTTATATCCACGGCTAGAGAATTGGGAGCAGATGTGATTACTCAAAATGCCAATGGTGATGTAGAAGAGCAAATATCACAAATTGAATATTTGATTGAAAAGAAAATGGATGTGATTGTCATTCTTCCAGGCGACTGCGATGGGATGAAGGATGTGGTAAAAAAAGCAAGAAGCAAAGGAATTAAAGTAATTGCATACGATCGACAGATTACCGATACCGATGTGGATTTATACATTACCTTTGACGGAAAAGAGGTAGGAAGATTAAAAGCACAAGCAGTTTTGGATCATATAGAGCCAGGAGGAAAGGTAGGGATGATTTTAGGAAGTCAAAAAGATTATAATACCATCTTGATGGAAGAAGGAATTGAAGAAGTATTTACTGGAGAAGATGTAGAGATTGTCTTTAAAGAATATGCCGAAGGTTGGTTAGAGGAAAAAGGTGCTCAATATGTAAATACTTACGTACAGGATGAGGATACCATTGATGCACTCATCTGTGGAAATGATAACGTGGCTGGTAAAGCCATAATGGCTTTGGCAGAAAAGAGACTGGCTGGTTCTATTTACGTTACTGGGCAAGATGCTAATACGGACGCATGTCAAAGAATCGTAGAAGGAACTCAACATATGACGGTATATAAATCCGTGGAAAAAGAGGCTAAAAAGGCTGCACAATATGCTGTTATGCTTGGCCGTGGAGAAGATCTGATGATTGAAGAACAGTATGAAACTGGATCAGCAGTCGTTCCTTTTGTGGAATTTAATCCAGTGGCCGTAAATAAAGAAAATATGGATGAGGTGATTACTAATCAGTTCCATTCTGATGAAGAGGTTTATTTAAACATGAGATAATAGATGAATCAAAAATGTTAGTGAAGAAACATTCACTAGCATTTTTTTAAGTTAAAAAAAGACTAGTGGTAACTCAATGAGCAACGTTATGATGAAAATATGAAGGATTTCATAAATATGTCCTAATCTTTCCGTGGTATATTTGAAATGTAAAGAAAAACTATTTGATATATGGAGGAAGAATCATGAAGAAGAAAGTATTAAGTATGTTACTTTGCTGTGCAATGACTTTTACACTCTTAGCTGGATGTTCCAGTGATGGAGGCGACAAACAGGCAAATGCACCAGAAACATCCCAGACAGATAAGAAGGAAACGGATGAAAAAGAGGAAGCAAAATCAAGTGATGATTCGCAAGATACTGATACAAAATCATCTGATGATGGGGCCACCAGTGGTGGTAAAAAGGTTGGAGTAGCAATGCCTACCAAGGATCTTCAAAGATGGAATCAAGATGGTGCCAACATGAAGAATGAATTAGAAGCAGCAGGCTTTACCGTAGATCTACAATATGCAAATAATGATATCGCAACACAAGTATCCCAGGTAGAGAATATGATTTCTAGTAACTGTGATATTTTAGTCATAGCTTCCATTGATGGTAGCGCTCTTGGAACAGCCTTAAAAGGTGCAAAAGAAAAAAATATTCCAGTCATCGCATACGACCGTTTGATTATGGAAACGGATGCTGTATCTTATTATGCAACCTTTGACAATGAGAGTGTTGGAGAAATACAGGGGCAATACATCGTTGATCAATTAGATCTTGAAAATGAAGCAGGACCTTTTAATATCGAGTTATTCACTGGTTCTTCCGATGATAATAACTGTGTATTCTTCTTTGGTGGTGCGATGAAAGTGCTACAACCTTATCTTGATGAAGGAAAATTAGTAGTAAAATCTGGAACGGATACAACCTTAGCAGCTTGTGCTACACCAAACTGGTCAACAGAGGAATCTCAAAAGAGAATGGAAAATATCATAGCCAAAAGTTACTCTGATGGAACAACATTAGATGCCGTGTTATCATCTAATGACTCTGTTGCCAATGGAATTACCAATGCCCTAGCTTCTTATACAGGAGAATTTCCTGTTTTAACAGGACAGGACTGTGATATTACCTCAGTTAAAAACATCCTTGCTGGAAAACAATCCATGTCCATATTTAAAGATACTCGTGAGTTAGCATCTCAGGTAGTTAAAATGGTCACTGCAATCAATAATGGTGAAGAACCAGAAGTGAATAATACTTCTGATTATGATAACGGAACAGGAATCATCGAAACATATCTTTGTACACCAGTATTTGTAGATAAGGATAACTACAAGGAATTATTAATTGACTCTGGTTATTATACTGAGGATCAATTGAAATAAAAACATCCATAAATGGCGGACCAAATGGTGTCCGCCTATTTTAAAGATTGGAGGGATCGAATTGGAAAACTTAATATTAGAGATGAAAAGTATTACGAAAACCTTCCCTGGTGTGAAGGCCTTAGATCATGTAAATCTCCAAGTAGAACAAGGGGAAATCCATGCCTTATGTGGAGAAAACGGAGCGGGTAAATCAACGCTGATGAATGTTTTAAGTGGTATCTATCCATATGGTAGCTATGAAGGTGATATCATTTATGAGGGTCAAAGATGTGAATTTAAGGAAATCAATGATAGTGAGGCTAAGGGGATTGTAATCATACATCAAGAACTTGCATTAGTTCCTTACCTAACCATTGGAGAAAACATGTTTCTTGGCAATGAAAGGGGACATAGGCATGCTATTGATTGGAATAAAACTTATATCGAAGCCGATGAACATTTAGCAAAAGTAGGTCTTCCTATTTCATCCAAAACATTGATCAAAGATTTAGGAGTAGGGCAGCAACAAATGGTGGAGATTGCCAAAGCTCTTGCAAAAAAAGTAAAGCTACTAATTTTAGATGAACCTACGGCCTCTTTAAACGAATCTGATTCTAAAAAATTATTAGATTTGTTATTAGAATTAAAAAAGGAAGGTTTAACTTCTATTATCATTTCTCATAAACTAAATGAAATATCATATATTGCAGATAAAATT
>DVLR01000245.1 GCA_018715425.1 Candidatus Merdenecus merdavium | reverse complement strand
TGGATTTTCTGCAAGGATCTCTTCTACACTGACTTCATTCTTATGAGCAATATCCGTTAAACAATCTCCTTCCTGTACTTGGTATAGCTGGTGATCTACTTGTCCACATTTCACTTTCTCTAAAGCATCGTTAAAATCAGTGATTTCTTTAGTAGCAACTTCTACTTCTTTAATCATAACTCCTTTTTCAAACTCCATACTGCGTTGATCATAATCTTCTTTTTCTGTTTCTTTCGCCGTTTCACCTGGTGTTTTTTTAACGGATACAACTGCCAATGATTGTTGGTTTGCCCTAGGGCGATCGATAACGGCTTCATAATTTCCAACTTTTTCATCATCCTCTTTTAACAGAATCGTAAATTCATCTTCTTGATCATAATCACTCTTTATTTTATCTAAAAGCTGTACAACCTGTTCCTTTGATCTTAAAGTAAAAGTCTCATTTCCTACACTGAGCATATAAGCTGTTACTAATTGTTCTTCTTGATCCTTATTTTCTGATGTTGTCAAAACAGATTGCTCCACTTGCTTTTGGGTCAAAACCTTTTTTTTATAACTAATATAGATATTCATAACAGTAACTATACATAAGCTAATGAAAAGCAGACTTATGGATATGCTTAAAATATTCTTTTCGCTAAGTTTCTTTTTCTGACTCACCTTTTCTTTTATTTCTTCCATCTTACACTCCCCTTTATTTTCATTTCTTTTTTCTTAAATTTGTTACAAAGATATTACATTACTATTATTCTAGCAATTCAACAAAACAATACAAAGAAATTCTTGTCGAGGGATATGTATTTTCTTCCAACATATTTTGAATTTACTCTACCTTTTATCTCAGAAGATTTGAAAAAACACCAAAAAATTAGTACAAACTGCAATAGCTTGTACTATTCGATCTCCTATAGGATTGTTCCAAACATTTATATATTTTCTTTATTTAAGGAACGTAAAATTTTATCTAATGTTTCCTCCACATCAAGACCTTCTTCATCAATGGTGATCTGAGCATATCTTTCATATAATTTCATTCTCTCGTCATAAAGTTCCTTTAATGTCTGTCCTTCTCTAACAACGACTCCGCGACCACTTAAACATCCCAGTCTGGTTTTGAGGCTTTCATAAGATAGCTTTAAATAGACAATCGTACCGATCCTTTCCAAATGCTCCATAGCTTCTTTTCCATAAACAACACTACCACCAGTTGCAATTACACTACTGTCTACGTTTAAATTTGCATTCACTTGATTTTCAATATCTAAAAAGCCTTCGATGCCTTCCTGTGCAATGATTTCCTTTAACTTTCTGTTTTCCTGCCTCTGAATCAAAATATCTGTATCCACAAACTCATAACCTAATATTTTAGCCAGTACCACTCCTATGGTACTCTTTCCAACTCCTGGCATTCCTATTAAAACTATATTTTTATTCATATCAAATCCTCTAACTTATGCTTATTCTCTTACTCTTCTTTTCATTTGGTGTTTATCATATCACACACATTGCCTGGTTGCTAGTATTTTTATTCAAAATCTATTATAATATCCTTAGAGATGAAAACTGAACCTTTCTTTCCAAAACAAATGAGGTGAATACTATTGGAACCGATTATTTTTCATATTGATGTAAACTCTGCTTTTTTAAGCTGGACAAGTATAGAATTACTTAAAAATGGTGAAACCATAGATCTTCGTACCATCCCTTCTGTGATTGGTCATGATGACAAAAACCATAGAGGAGTTGTTTTAGCAAAATCCATTCCAGCAAAAGCCTATCACATAAAAACTGGAGAACCAATGACTAGCGCATTCAGAAAGTGTCCAAACCTGGTCGTTCGAAACCCTGACCATAAGATGTATCAAGAATACAGCAAAAAGTTAATGGATTATTTATATGAACTTACACCTGATCTGGAACAACTTAGTATCGATGAATGCTTCCTTGATTTTACAGGTATTTCTCATCTTTATCCTTCCTACATGGAAGGAGCTAAAACCATTCAAAAAGGCATTTACGACCAGTTGGGGTTTACCGTAAATATTGGTATTTCAAACAATAAACTCCTTGCCAAAATGGCCTCAGACTTCGAAAAACCCTATAAAATTCATACTCTATTTCCAAGCGAGGTAGAAAAAAAGATGTGGCCTTTACCGGTAAGTGATTTGTATATGGCTGGAAGGGCCTCTGTAGAAACTCTTAAAAACCTTGAAATCTTCACCATTGGAGACCTTGCACAAGCAGATCCCAAAATATTGGAACTCCATTTAAAAAGCCACGGTAGAACATTATGGAAATATGCCAATGGAATTGCTTCCTCCACTGTAAATTCCCATCCTCTGGAGTTAAAAGGTATTGGTAACTCAACTACCGTCCCTAAAGATATTACAACATTTGAAGAAGCAAAGCCAGTCTTAAGGTCCTTAGCGGAAACCGTTTCTCAACGTCTACGTAAGGCTGATCAATTGGCAGGAAATATATGTGTGGAAATCAAATACAGTACCTTTACAACGGCTTCTCATCAAATCCAACTAAAGATTCCAACCAATACCAATGACAACATTTATCAAATTGCATGTCATCTATTCTTGAAATTATGGGATAAAACCCCTGTTAGACTTTTGGGAATACGCAGCAATAAATTAATCTCCATGGACGAGCCTGTCCAGTTAAGTTTATTTGATATGGAACTGAAAAAAGATAAGAAACAAGAAAATCTAGATCATGCCTTAGATCATATCCGTGGTAAATTTGGTCATGATTCTATTATACGCGGAAGTCTATTCCATAAGTAATCCTCAAAGAGATTTCCGATTTTTATTCGTATTCTTTCCTTTTTTCTTTGGTTTCTTTTTAACACTGTATCCAAAAGTACCGATTTTTTTATCTAAACTATAATAAGTTCCGTGAGAATACACAATAGGATCCGCTTTCTCTAACTGAAACCTTCCAGTTTCATTCATATAAGCTTCATCCGCATGTACAGAAACTACATCCGCAAGAAACATATGATGAGATCCAAGCTTTTCTATGGTTCTTACTTTGCATTCAATATTCACGGGACTTTCTCCTATAAGAGGAGCATCGATAAAAGAGGCCTGGACTTTACTTAGCTTCATTTCTTTAAATTTATCTACATCCCTACCTGAACGCACACCACAGTAATCTGTTGCATAAGCTAGATGTTCCGTAGTTAAATTAATAATAAAACCGCCACTTTCTTGGATCATATGATAAGAATAACGTTCTGGTCGTACACTGATGTATACCATTGGTGGATTCGTGCATACGGTTCCTGTCCATGCTACAGTGATGATATTATCATTGCCTTCTTTATCTCTCATACTGACCATGACAACTGGTAGAGGATATACCATATTGCCTGGTTTCCATATTTGTTTACCCATGGTATCTTACCTTCATACCTTTCTTTTATTTATTGCTGCATCACTGCAACAAAAGCTGGAATCAATTGTTTCTTACGGGAAACCACACCATCTAAAGTGTAAGAGTTCCCACTTGTTTCTGCTTTTACATCGAAGGCCTCTTCTACAATTCCATTAGCATTACGACCATAGCAAATAAGCTCGGTTGATTCATCTAGAATACTCGTAAGCATAAAGAACAGCATAGATACTCCATGCTCCTTATAGGCCTTTTCCATATATGGAAGAAGCTTGTCCTTAATCTGCCTAAGCTCATTTTTATCCATAGAATTGATTTGTCCAACACCAAAGCTGACTTCGCTGACATTAAACTTCTTAAAATCTTGATAAAAGATCTCTTCAGGAGATTTAGATTTAAGGTTACTTCCAGCTCTAAACATTTCATTTGCAAATTCCTTAATATCAATCTCCGCTATTTGTGAAAGTTCATCCGCTGCCTCTCGATCAACTTGAGTGCAGGTTGGCGAACGGAACATTAAAGTATCCGAAATAATCGCCGCACATAATAATCCCGCTATATCTTTTGGTATTTCTAAATTATTTTCTTTGTAAATTTGATACATAATTGTAGATGTGCATCCCACTGGCTGATTTCTAAAATATACTGGTGAAGATGTTTCCAAACTTCCTATTCTATGATGATCGATGATTTCTAAGATTGTGGCGCTTTCAATATTATCCACTGCTTGAGTTATTTCATTATGATCTACTAGTATTAATTGTTTTTTATGAGGATCTAATAAGTTACGTCTTGATATTGTTCCAATATAGCATCCCCCTTTATCGATCACAGGGAAATCACGGTGCCTATTTTTTTGCATAACATGTTTCACATTTTCTAGGAAATCATCGGTTTTAAAGGTTACAAGATTATCTCTTGTCATAAAATATTTCAATGGCATACTTTGGTTAACCAATCTAGCCACTGTATACGTATCATGAGGTGTACTAATAATAGTACACTCTCTTTCTTCCGCCATTCTCTTAATGGTTTTGGATACAGGTGCGCCTTCACATACAATAATACAACTTGCTTGCATTTCAATAGCACATAGCTGAGACTCATATCGATTTCCTAAAATAACCAGATCATCTTCTTCTATATAATCTTCCATTAAATCTGGATTAGCAGCAGCAATTAAAACTTTACCTTTTACGAAGTAAGCATGTTCATTTCCTACAACCATAGTACCATCTATGGTTTCTAAGATATTCTTATACTGAGTCCTGGCCGCTGATAAGATCTTACTGTCGTAAATGTCCATATAAGATCTTGCAATATCTCCAATGGTGATCAAACCTTCTAGCTTGTTTCCCTTCAGTATGGGTAAAATAACTACTCCATCGTTTTTCATTAAAGACCATGCTTTTTTAAGAGAAATACTACCTTCTACTCCTCTTGTCTTTCTAACTTCAATATCTTCCACCTGAGTGCCCACATCTGATAAATAACTTGGTGCTGGTCTGTTGAATTTTCTCAATACGTATTGAGTCTCCTCGTTGATTTGTCCTGCTCTTCTTGCATGATAAAGATTTGAATTTGTAACTTTATTTTTAATGTCTGCATATGCAATAGCAGAACAGATCGAATCTGTGTCTGGATTTTTATGTCCGATAATATACACTGCCTTATTTCTGTCTTTCATTTCTTTTTTTTACCTCGATATTTCTTCTATTCTTTTTACAATGATTTCTCTTAGTTTCTTTCCATATTAACACAACTAATTGAATATAATCAATGTTTTCTTATACCCTTACGGATTTATATTTCTTTTTAACCTTTATCAAGGGGCAAAAGGTCTTTTCCTCTTCCATCCTTGTGTCTATCTATGATATAATAACATACAGTAAAAGATATAGAAAGGATTGACAACATTCATGGAAAAAGACTTAAAAGATGTTATAGATCAAGAACACGTAACAACAAATGAAGAAACAGTAGAAACGATGGACGACTATAAAGAAGAACTTGAAGCTTCATTTAAAAAAGTAAAAGAAGGCGATATGTTAACAGGTACTGTGATAGGTGTAAGCGATGGCGAGGTAACCATTGATCTTCGCTACTACACTGAAGGTATTATTAAATTAGAGGATTATAGTAGTGATCCTAGTTTTTCCTTAAAAGAAAATGTTCAAATAGGAGATGTGATTACTGCCACTGTATTACGTTCTGACGACGGACAAGGACATATTCTCCTTTCCCGTAAAGAAGCTAATGATATTTTAGCATGGGAAAAGATAAGAGAGTATCTAGCAGAAGGTACCACGATCTCTACCAAGATTCAAGGGGTTGTAAATGCTGGCGTTATTGTTTACATTGAAGGGATTCGAGGTTTTGTACCAGCCTCAAAACTGTCTTTATCTTATGTTGAGCATCTAGAAGAATGGCTACATAAGGACATCCAGCTACGGGTGATTACAGCAGATGAAACCAACAACAAATTAGTACTTTCAGCAAAAGAAATCTTAAGAGAACAGCTTGAAGAAGAAAGAAAAGCTAAGATCTCCAATGTAGAAATTGGTTATGTTACTGATGGTGTTGTAGAATCATTACAACCTTATGGAGCATTTGTTAGATTTGGGGATGACTTATCTGGACTTGTCCATATTTCTCAGATTAGTGAAAAACGTATCAAAACTCCCGCTTCTGTGTTAAATGTTGGGGATACTGTAAAAGTAAAAATCATTGCCATTAAAGATGGTAAAATCAGCTTAAGCATGAAAGCATTAGACGATGTTTCTGCTAAAGAAATTCAAGAAGAAGTGGTGGATATCCCTGAAACAGAGGAACTTTCAACTAATTTAGGATCACTGCTAGAGAAATTGGGCAAAATAAACTAATATCTTTCTTTTTAAAATAATTTATGTTCAACTTTCACAATATGTTAAAAGTGTGTTCATATTTTATACATAATTAATAGATATAATAATCTCAAGTCAAAGAAAAAAGTTGGATATTATTATCCAGACTAGATACGTAATTACTTACGTACCTTGATAAATTTTTTCATAATAGCCTCAGTGCCTTCGGGCACTGGGGCACTCCTCATTTATAGGTATCAAAAATCTTCTATTCTTCTCCTATCAAAGTACAGGTTCATGTATTATTTGATCCATAGGTACTTGTCATCTTTGGATATTCGTTACATAACAAACGGTATATTGGTTCATCTTCTTCAATCTTAGGAAATCTCCCTAACTCTTCATAGAAACAATTATCTAAATGATCGTCGTTGCACATCGAAACCTCTCCAATTAGAACATCTCCAGTTCCCTCTACTACTTCAAAATCATGATACTGATGTGGCCACAGAGTAAGGCTTTCTCCAGGTTCTAACACAATCCCAGTACCTGCTGGTACAAAATAGGTACGCCCATCTGTACTCACCGAGACATCTTCTTGTGACAAAGCACCTTTACCATCGTCTTGATAAACGTGAATTTTTAAAGTTCCACCTCCACGATTGATAATGTCCTCTGATTTCTTCCTATGAAAATGCATTGGTGCCTTCTGCCCTTCCTTTAACATAAGAAGTTTTTCGGCATATACTTTTTTATATTTCGGGTTATTTTGATTGCCATTTCTCAAAGTAATCAAGGCAAAACCTAACTTATGAAAATCTCCCATTCCGAAATCTGTAATATCCCATCCTAACATATTATCTCTGATTTCATCATATTCATGATCTTTCTCCGCCCAATCTTCTACTGTCCAATGACAAAATGGCGGAAGTTTAAAACCGTGTTTGTCTATTAACCCTTCCATATCTCTAATTGCTTGGTTAATCTCCGAACGTTTCATAATATTCCCCCTATTCTACTTTATACTTATCATATTCCTTCTGCACTAGTTCATAAGAACGTAAACCTGCTGAACCACCAACTTCCGATAAGGAACAAGCAGCGCAAGCCGCTCCTAATTTTAGTGCCTCTGTTAATGTTTGGTTTTCATATGCGCTATACAAGACTCCTGCGCAAAATGCATCTCCTGCGCCTGTTGTACTTTTAATATAGCCTTTTGGAAGTTTAAGACTTGGAACTTGAACGATCTCTCCACTCTTACAGTCTAATCCATAACCCCAAGATGGAGAATGAATAATCGCCCAAGTGGAAACACCTAGTTCTTTTAACTTTAGTAATGCTTTCTTCACATTCTTTTCGATAATTTGTCCATCTTTTAACAATTCAACTCCAGTAATTTCTTGGGCTTCGATCTCATTTACAGTACAATAATCGGTGTATTTAAGAGCAGCACCAACAATTTTTTTCGCCCTGTCACTTTCTTCCGAAACAATATCTATGGACGTTTTCATCCCACGTGCTTTGGCATCATGGAGAATCTTAGCTCCATGAGTACCGTACACAGGATCTTCTTCATCAACTTTCTTAAGGAGTAACAAATATTCCAGATGAAAAATATCTGCCTCTAGATGATCCCAATCAATATAAGACTCGTCATATACATCACTTCCCGCTGCTTGATAAAAGAAGGTTCTCTGTTTATTATCCTGAGCCTCCATCACAATTGTCATAGAGGTATCCCCTTCTTCCACTAGATGTTGCAAATCTATATTAGGATACTTTTGCAGTGTCTGCTTAATAAAACGGCCATTACTTCCAGTTCCAATCACACCACTTACCTTCACCTCAAGATCGAAATCCAATTTCGCCAAATCAATAATGATGTTACCTGTTCCACCTACTCCTCGATGTACTCCCCTTACATTGGTCAACCGTCCAATCTCAGGATAAGTATCGATCATGTAAAAATTATCGCAAATCAGGCTTCCTGCAATAACAATACCCTTCCCTTTCATTCTCTCCTCCTACTGTTCCAAACCAAATGTCAAAATCGCATTCTTAGCATCTTCCTTCATAGCTTGGATCGCTATCAGTGGAATATCGTGGAAGAATACATTTTCTTCCTTTCTTTTTTGATCCATAGCTGCTTTCACTGCTTTACCTCCAGCTAATGTCATATATGTATAATAATTAATTTTTCTAACTCCATTCTTGACCGCTATCTGAAATTCTTCTTTGGAAAGTCCAGATCCACCATGCATAACAAGTGGAACACTTACCTTCTCACGTATTTTCACAATACGCTCCAAATCTAGTACTGGTTTCGTTTCATAGATTCCATGAGCAGTTCCAAACGCTATGGCTAATGCATCTACACCAGTTCTTTCCACAAAGTCCTTCGCTGTATCTGGATCTGTATAAGCATCTTCTACGTGATGAAAGTCATCTGCTTTTGTATCGCCTTCATTCACACCAATATCCGAATTAAAGATATGACCTAATTCGGCTTCAACAGTTACATCTACAGCGTGAGCCAATCGTACCACTTCTGATGTTTCTTTAACGTTCTTCTCATAATCCTCTCCAGATGCATCAATCATAACAGAGGTAAATCCAAGTTTAATAGCCTGTACACATCCTTCTAAAGAAGAACCATGATCCAAGTGAACACAGACTGGTACAGAAGCATTTCTTGCAAATTCAAGCATCATTGGTCCTATAATATCTATTGATATCAATGGACTGTGTACTTTTGCATAACCTAGGATCACTCCCTTTTTTGTCTCTTCCGCTGCTTGGATAATAGCCATTAATGTTTCTAAATTAGTCACGTTGAATGCAGCAACTGCATATCCTTTTTCTACACCATCTCGTAAAACCTCATTTAAATTAACTAACATGGTAAACCCTTCCTTTCCCTTTTCATTTCTATTATCTTATTTATTTCTATTTCTAATATAATCAATGAACACTGCTAG
>DVLR01000244.1 GCA_018715425.1 Candidatus Merdenecus merdavium | reverse complement strand
CCACTTTTTTTAGTTCTTCATTCTCCTTCTGCTGAGGCGTCATATAATCAATGGCACTATGGATCCTTTTACGATTATACCAGGATTCTATATATTCAAAGACTGCCCGATTGGCTTCTTTGAAATCTTGATACGTGTGAAGATAAATTTCCTCTTTCTTCAATACAGAATGGAAGGATTCTATACAGGCATTATCATAGGGATTTCCCTTCCGGCTAAAGGAATGGCGTATACCCTTTTCACTCAAATATCCTTCGAATGCCTGGCTGGTATATTGGCTTCCTAAATCACTGTGAAGGATAATTCCTTCCGTTTCCTTCACATTCAGGCAGGCGTTTTTTACGGCCTGTACGGCCAGTTCTGCCGTCATCGAGATCCCATAGGCATATCCGATGATTTTTCGGCTGCATAAGTCCATGACGCTTGCCAGATAGGTCCAGCCTTCCTTCAACACATGGATGTAGGTAATATCCGTACACCACTTCTGGTTGATGGTTTCTGTACGGAAGTCACGCTTGAGGATGTTTTCTTTATCATCAGGAACGGCACCCTGATTGGCGTGATGGTTATATTTTTTTACCACCACAGATCGAAGTTCCTGCTTTTGCATATGCCGCTGGACCCGTTTTAGACTGCAGGTGGTTCCATCAGCATTCAGAGCACGCCAGATTTTGACTGCACCATAGCGTTGTTTCGATTCATCAAATTTATGCTTCACCTGTTTGCTGAAAGCTTCGTACTCTGATTGACGGTTTGAGGGTACACGAACCAGAGCTTCGTAGAAGGTGCTTTTTGGGAATTTCAGCGCACTGCAAAGCTGTGATACTGTGTAGGACACAAGGTTTTTCTGGATAAAAGTCACAATTTCGGCTATTGTTCTTTTGCGAATATGGCGGTCGCTTTTTTTAATATTTCGTTCTCAATCTTAAGGCGCTGGTTTTCCTTCTGGAGAGCCTTAAGCTCCTTTACAGTAACGGTCTCGGTATCAGATACCTTGACCGGAGTCAGTTGCTTCACCCAACTGCTGAGAGTACTCCGATTTATGCCATATTCACGTTCCAGTTTTGGATACGAGGTTCCTCCGGCATTGTACAGATCCACAATCTGCTGCTTGAATTCCGAAGTATAAGATTTTTGGTTTTTAGCCATGTTGAACATCTCCTTTACTCTTTCAATTGCTATTATAGGTTGTTCAACTTTTTGTGTCCATACTTATATACTAACACCAAATCTCTACACCGCTAATAAACAGTCTGTCATAAGGTTTCTGCAATGATACAAACAAAGCTTCATTATTATCATCTCGACTGTCAATATACTTTTGGAGATGTAATTTCGTTCTTGCATCAAAATACACTTTCCTTTGCTTATTACCTTTACCAAGAACAACGCATTCTCTATTTTGAAAATCAATGTCCTTTTTATTAAGCTTCACTAGTTCTCCAACACGCATTCCTGTTGAGGACAACAAATCGATAAGAGCTAAGTCCCTAATTCCATCACATTCATCTCGCATGATTTCCAATGCCTCGTCAGAGTATGTTTCTTTAACTGTTTTGCATGTTTTCACTTTGTGAATTCTTCGGACAGGACTTTTTACTGTGTAATCCTCATCTTCTAACCAAGAAAAGAAACTCGATAAAATTCTTCGAATATTGTCAACCGTTACCTTGCTTATTTTATTCTGACTTTAATAATCATCCAGATAGATTCTCAGATCATCCGTTGTGATTTCAACAACGTCTTTCTTAATGGAATCAATAGCCGTTTTTAACGTAGACTCATAGTACTTAACTGTTTTATCCGAGCATCCTTCGACTCTTTTTGCAGCCAAGAAAAGTTTTATTAAGTCAGTTGTTTTGTTCTTTTTTTCAACAGCATCAACAAGGCAATTTACTAAAACCATGTGCAATTGCCTCATTTGTTCAGCTGTTAAATGTTCTTTCATTTCATTTTTTATTTTTTTAATTAGTGTTTCAGTCATATCTTTTTTCTCCTATATACCGACATCCTGCCCCACTATATTAATATTAATAATACTGTTCAATATAATTATAAGCTTTATCAAACATCTCTTTATCTTTTATTTTATATTTAATCCAGATGACACTACGAAGTGCCTTCTTGACTTCATTTTTTCCAGTAGTTGTTTTTTGCCATCCATCAAATCTAACAATCTTTACAATGTCATCAATGTCAGAAACGATTCTTTCTACAATTACCGGTGTTTTATCATTCCTTAAACCATTAAAAAGTTCTGTAAGGGCAGC
This sequence comes from Candidatus Merdenecus merdavium, assembly GCA_018715425.1. Classification (GTDB taxonomy): domain Bacteria; phylum Bacillota; class Clostridia; order Lachnospirales; family Lachnospiraceae; genus Merdenecus; species Merdenecus merdavium. The sequence continues at coordinate 10,355 of DVLR01000244.1, read as the reverse complement.
CTTACCTCTATCAATCTCTTCCTCTGGAACAACTTCTTTTTCTGCTCTTGCAGCTTCTTTTGCAAGTTCTAGCAGTAATTTAAGGAATTCAATACTTGTTATTAATCCTTGTTCATGTCGCTCACGTAGCTCTTCAAGCTTCTCTCCTAACTTCTTAAACTTCGGATCATGACTATGCTTTTGTATTTTTGCTACAAGATCTATTTCTACTCTCATTGTTGTTTTTTTGATATCCTTTTGCTTCTGAATAAATTCATCAATCAAAGCCGCATCAAGTGTTAGGATATCAACATCCTCGTGCACATCACCAACTTCAATATAATTGTGGACAAGTTCTAACGTTTTTGTACCAAGGGTCGCCCACACCAGGGCTCCTCTATTATCAGTTGGTTTTACAGATTCATACACTTTACTTAACCATACATAATCATATTTGAATTGTTCAAGGAATGGATCTGGAGATAAAGCATTCCATGCTCGATTTAAGACTCTATAATCCGCTGCAAACTCATCTTTCACTTTATTGTTTGGTAAACATTCCTGTGCTGCCAGTAATCCTTCCCAGCCTTCCACAGTACGGTCAACCCCCATAAAATAGCTCAAACATTTTCTCATTAAAGCAGGAACCTGCTTTTTTACTTCTTCAATGTTAGTAACAACTTTCTTCATTCCAGCTTCATCGAAGTTTAATGCTTTTGCGACATTATCAAAAACGCCAATATAATCAACGATTAGACCACTCGTTTTTCCTTCGTCATATGTACGATTTACACGACAAATTGCCTGAAGAAGATTATGGTCTTTCATTGGTTTGTCTAAGTACATAACTTGTAGAATTGGAGCGTCAAAACCTGTAAGAAGCTTATTCGTTACAATAACAAATTTCAAGGGATCATCGTGTTCTTTAAAATGATCAAGAACTTTTGCTTCCTCGTCTCTGCTTCTCTTGTACTTTTTGTATTTTCCAGCTTTGTCATCCCCTGTAGTCATAACAATCGTTGACGCATCAGGAGAAACCAATTTATCAATTTCTTCTTTATACATCAAACAACATTCTCTATCATATACAACTATTTGTGCTTTATATCCGTCTGGTTCAATCTTAGTTCTGTAATGGTTTACAATATGCTCCACCACTTTTTTGATTCGCTTGCGATCATACATGATTGCTTTCATTGTAACATTCTTTGAAAGTTCGCCCTTATCCTCATCAGAAAGACCATCAGTCATTTCTTCGAATTCCTGATTTAATGCATCTTTATCAACATGCAAGTCTATTGGTACTGGTTCAAAATTAAGTGGTAAAGTAGCTTTATCACGGATCGAATCCGAGAAAGAATACTTACTCATATAGCCACTCTTATCTTCAATAGCTCCGAACGTCTTGAATGTATTCTTGTCAAGTCTATTGATTGGAGTACCCGTTAATCCAAAGAAGAATGCATTTGGTAATGCTAGTCGCATTTTTTCTCCAAGATCACCTTCTTGAGTACGATGTGCTTCATCAACCATTAATATAATATTATCACGAAGATTTAATGCCTTTTCCACATCTCCAAATCGGTAAATTGTAGTAATTGCAATCTTACGCATATCCTGCTCAAAGAAGTTCATAAGATCTTCTTTTGATACAAGAGATTGTAAATTCGGAATATCAGCAGCGTTAAAATCGCCAGTTATTTGTGTTTCAAGGTCAATTCTATCGTCAACGATAACAACCGTAGGATTCTGCAATTCAGGTGTCATTCTAAGCTTTTGAGCAGCAAAAACCATAAGCAATGATTTACCAGAACCTTGGAAATGCCAAATAAGTCCTTGTTTTGGATAACCACTCTTTACACGCTCTACCATAAGATTTGTAGCTTCATACTGCTGATATCTACATATAATTTTAATTTTTCGATGCTTTTTATCAGTAGAAAACAATGTGAAGAATTGCATGATATCCATTACCTTTTCCGGTGTAATCATATCTGCAACACTTATTTTAACATCTGCCAAACTGCCTTCTGTCTTGTGATCTGGTGTATGCCAAGGCCCCCACTTGGTAAGAGGCATATTTACTGAACCATATCTATAACATTTTCCTTCCGATGCAAAATTAAATACATTCGGCACAAACATTTCAGGTACTGATTTTTCATAATCAGATACATCCTTTGCTCCATCAAGCCATGAAATAGCATTACGTACTGGCGTTTTAAGCTCTCCGATGGCAACTGGGAAACCATTTATAAGAAGTACGATATCAAATCTTTTTCCATTTTCAACAGATGGATATACCCATTGATTAGTGACAACATACTCATTCTTGGCTAATTCTTCTTTTGTGATTGTTCCAAAGAATGTAATTGGTGTTTGTTTGCCATCTTTTCCAAAGGGATAAGAGTTCTCTTCAAATAACTTCTTCTTAAAAGTTTCATTTTGAGCAACGAGATTGTCAGCAGGAAATGGTTGAAGCATTGTTCTTAACTTATAAATAACCTCATCTGCTCTCGATGGTTCTTCCGCGATTTCAGGATTTAATCTAATTAATGCTTCTTTCACCATAGGCTCAACCATTACATCTGTCAAATCACGCGGTAGTTGATCTGCTGAAACATACTTCCAGCCATTTTTCTTTAAAGTTTCAAGAAATAACTGTTCAACTGTATTATCTTCATTAAACTGTGACATAAAAATCTACTCCTTTCCAGCAGTTATCAAATTCTCTGCAATAATCTTCTTTGTTAGTGCGTCCAAATTATCAATTGCATCTTGTAGTGCAAATTTTGATTTATCGCTCTCTCTTGCAAGCTCAATAATCACCAACTCCTGATTCTCTGTTGGAATTGGAATACTCAAATCATCAATATGCTCATTTCTAAGATTATTAATGTTTGATCCACATGCCAAATCAGAAATCAATCGTCTATACTCATTTGTTCGAAAATAAATTGATAAAAATTCTGATGAAATCAGACCATTTGGTCTTAGTAATTTACAAAATGCTCCAAAGGTCATACCATAATAATCTGGAGTACAAAGGGCTGTTTTTCCTACATGTTCTAGACTTCCACTGGAAGCACACATCAGAATATCACCCTCTTTTATTAACTGCTTTTCGGAAACCTTTGATTCCGAAACAAATTGAACATGATCTTGATTTAATCTGTCGTTGCTTATATTGTTTGCTCGTAATAGCGTATATGCATTTTCAGTAGATTCTCTCAAATCTGCGGGTTTATATGAGACGCCTCTAATCTGTTCAAGATAAACTCCTAAGCTATCTCTTCTGTTATTTTCAAACATCTCGATAAATTGCGACTTAACTAGATCATCGGTAGCCTTGATAAGCTTTTTGTAGCGTTCTTTTGTCTCATAAATGGACCATAATGCTGTCGCAAGCTTCTTTTGTTCTTCTAAGCTTGGAAGTGAAAATTTCAATTCCTTTAGATCTCTCCAGTGTATTGTAGGGGATAATGAGCCAACCGAAATCTTAATTGCTTCATCAAGGAAATAATCAGACTTGATGAAAAGTGGAAAAAAGTCTTTATCTATTACATCTTCCTTAGGTCTTAACACCATTCCATGCGCTGAAAAAATTCCATCGAAAGGTGCAATAGCAACCTTCTTTTGATATGCTCTTCGTTTTCCAAAAAGAACGTCGCCCTTTTTCATCAATAGTTTTTCACCTTTTGGTGCAATCTCTGACCCATATCGCGTAACATAAATGCTATCCGGATCCAAGTGCTCTAGCCCCAAGTAAGTATACTTATCTTCTTCAACTGGTTTTTTCTTTTCTGTACTGTTAAATGCAATATCCTCAAATCGATAAACTGCCACTATGCACACCCCCCAAGTTCAAGTGAAACATGCATTTTTCTGGCTTTATCTGGCCCGATAAATTGCGATTTCACCAATTCATCTGTTTGTTTGATCAAAGCAATGTATGCCTGTTTGGTTTCATTAATTGACCATAATGTATCTGCTAGTGATTTTTGTTCTTTCATATCTGGCAAATTGAATGCATATTTCTTTAGATGCTCCCATTTTACACGAGGTGAAAGAGAACCAGCCGATTTTCCAACTGCATATTCAAACAAAAAATCATTTTGAATAATAAATGGGAGTAGATCAGGATCCACTTTATTGTCAATAGCTCTTATTACTGTAATATCACCAGAGCAAATGCCATCAAATGGAGCCACTGCAGCTTTCTTTAAATACGCACGTCTCCTACCAAATAAAACATCTCCCTTAGAGAATTCTTTTGTGAACGAATTATTGGTGTCATCACTCCATTCACTAAGAGTTACATCCTTTGGTGTTAAATGTTCTAATCCAACTATTTTGCATCCGGATTTATCACCTTTATTTGATGATTTAGCTTCAGTTGCTATATCACCTAATTTAACGGTTGTCATCTTTGGCACCTCCTAACATTTCCATAATCATACTATGGTACATAATTGCTCTATTTGCTGATGCTTTCCAATCTCCATAGCATTCTTGAACCGTTCTGTCATCTGCTTCATTTTCATTTGTTGTTTGTATATAAAGTGGAATGCTGAGTGAAAAATCATTCTTTTCTATATCCTTAATAGTCACCTTAATTGCTATATCATTATCTGACTCATATTTCTCGTACGCATCAGCAATTCGTTTTACATGCTTGGATTCCAAGTAACTTTGTGCATTCTTTCTTGTCACTTCATTCAATGCATTAATAAATAACACTTGTCCTTTTCTATTGTTCTCTTTCTTTGTTCTGCAAATAATTATGCATGCCTCCATTGGAGAATTATAGAAAAGATTAGGCCCCAACCCGATTACACACTCTACAAGATCTTTTCTAATAAGCTTTTCACGCATGTCTTTTTCTTCATTTCTAAACAAAACGCCATGAGGAAAGAGAATTGCACATCTACCAGTTTCATCATCAAGGCTTTTGATAATGTGTTGAAAAAATGCATAATCGGCACGTCCTTGAGGAGGTGTTCCTAGAAAATTTCGTCCATATTTATCCGACTCAAAAGCGGTACGATCCCACTGACTGATAGAGTAAGGTGGATTAGCCAAAATCAAATCAAATTGTTTTAGTTTAGAGTGCTCTGTGAACGCAGGCGTTTTTAAGGTATCCGCATTCACTATTTCAAAATCCTGAACACCATGAAGTAACAAATTCATTCTTGCTATTGCTGATGTAAGTGTTACAATCTCTTGTCCATAAATCGACAGATTTCTCCATTCTTTTTTCTGCTCTTTCAGGTAAGCCACCGCCGAAATTAACATACCAGCACTACCGCAAGTTGGATCATATATCGATTCTCCTGGTTGCGGTTTAAGCATTTCAGTCATCAAATTAACAACAGTACGATTTGTATAAAATTCCTGCGCAGTATGTCCGCTATCATCAGCAAACTGCTTAATTAAGTATTCATACCCTTGTCCTAGTTCATCTGCAGGACAATTTTCAATTGATAACGTCTTAGTACTAAAATGTTCTAACATATCCTTTAAGAGTCTATCTGGCAATCGATTCTTATTTGTCCAGGAAGCATCTCCAAAAATTCCTTGTAGTTTTTCCGGATTAGCGGCTTCGATCTTATGAAAAGCTTCAACAATTGCTTTTCCAACATCTTGTGATGTATTACGAACATCACTCCAATGAGCTCCTTCTGGAATAAGAAATTGGTGGTTTTCTTCCCAATCTAATGCTTCTTCACCATACTCTTTTTTTATCTTTTCACATTCTTCATCATAGACATCACTTAAACGCTTGAAGAATAGCAAAGGGAAAATATACTGTTTATAAGCTCCAGCGTCTACATGAGTACGCAATAAAACAGCTGAGCCCCACAGATACTTTTCTAATTCATCGATAGTAATTTTATTTTTCATTGATGTAACCTCCTGCAATTAAATAAGCTTTCATACGTTCTTCTGCTTTTTTAGCATTGTCAACCGCATTTATATATTCAACTCTTATCAGCTCAGGAGATACTACTTCTTGTTTTTTCTTCTCAATATAAGTATTCACGGCAAGTGTGTTACCTGCAGCATCTAAATCAGCAATTGATACTATTTTGCATTTTTCAATCTTGTCTTCATATGCTTGATATAGATCAAAAACTTCCTGTACATCCTTATCTTCCATCTCATTTTGAGCTCGTTTTGGAGTGTAAATATTAGTTGCGTCAATCAAACATACTTTTCCTTTATGTTCCGGCTTCTTGTGATTATTCAAGAAAATAATACAAGCTGAAACACCAGTGCCATAAAAAACTCCACCAGCAAGCGCAACAACCGCCTCAATCATGTCGCTTTTAATAAGCTGTTCTCGGATATCTCCCTCTTTACCACTGTGGAATAAAACACCTTGAGGTAAAACTACTGCCACTTTACCTTCCATTAGTTTCATAGATTTAACCATATGCTGTAGCCATGCATAATCCGCATTGGAATCTGAAGGGCATCCCCACATATTGCGTCCATACTTATCAGTTTCAAATCCGGATGCACCCCATTTTTCTTGTCCAAATGGTGGATTGGCAAGAACACAGTTAAACTGTTTTAACCCATTATGCTCTATAAATTTGGGATTTCTAAGCGTGTCACCTTGAGCAACCTTAAAATCACTAGCTCCATGTAAGAATAAGTTCATTCTTGCAATTGCAGATGTAGACAAATTGTTTTCTTGACCATAAATTTTTCCATATGTCATTTGTCTATCATCAATATGCCTTATAGCCTCTATTAGCATTCCACCTGTTCCACATGCTGGGTCGTACACAGTATCACCTGGTTTTGGATCCAAAAGCATAACCATGAGCTTTACAATTGTTCTAGGCGTGTAATATTCACCAGCATTCTTCTTAGACAGATCCGCAAATTTTTTGATGAGATATTCATATGCGTCTCCCATCACATCAGCATTGTAATTCTTATTACCAACTTTAAGCTTCGACATATGTTCAATTAAGTCTTTTAATCGTTCATCTGTCAGCTTTGTTTTATCTGTCCAAGTAACCCCATCGAAGCTTGAAAACACACCGCTAAGAGTTTCTGGATTTGCTCTCTCAATACCATTCATTGCTTTGACTATCATTTTTCCAACATCTTTACTGGCATTTCTAATGTCTATCCAATGGCATTCTTTCGGAATTACAAAGCTATGGTTTTCATCAAAGGATGCATATTCCTCATCGCCTCCTGACTCTTCCAAAGCAGCTTGTGTTTCCTCATCATAAACATCGCTTACCCTTTTCAAAAAAAGTATCGGAGTAACGTAATCTTTAAACTCATCTTGATTTATTGGTCCTCGTAAAATATTACACGCCTCATATAAATGAGCAAATAATTGTTTTTTCTTTGTTTCTGCTATTTCAGATTCTGACTCTTTCAAATCTTGATCCGCTATTTCTACAGCCGACTGTATCATAGATTCTCTTCCTCCTGTCTTCACTGTCTTATGTGCAGAACGTTTGATACTAATACTCATATCTTCGCGTTTCTTTTCCATAATTGGTGGATACTTATTTTCGAACAAAACAAGTAACTGCATTAGTTTTTTATCAAGGAATGTTAATGCATGTTTTCTAATATTTGTTGGTATACCATAGTACGCTTCAGCTACACCACCGCAAATTGCAGCAAGGGTATCGCTATCACCACCAATTGATATCGCATTTCTTATCGCATCTTCAAATCCTGTTGATTCGAAAAAAGCAGCTAATGCCTGTGGTACTGTTTCTTGACATGTTTCGTTAAATTGATATGAGCTTCTTATTTCATCCAATGTAAAATTCATTGGATAATAATACTTATCAATGTAATCTCTTATCTCTAAAATATTGCTTCCTGTCTTTGCCATATATATTGCAATTGCGGTTGCCTCCGCACCTTTAATTCCTTCCGGATGATTATGGCTGACTTCTGTAACAAGTTTGGAAAGAAGCTTTGCCTCTTCTATACTTTCAGCTGCAAAACCTGCAGCGCTAACTCTCATTGCCGCGCCATTTCCATAGCTGTTATAAGGTCTTGGTTTATCAGAGAAAATCCATTCATAAAAACTTCCTCCATATCCGCAATTCGGGTAATTTCTCCCTACACTTTGCATGCATTCAATTGCATTTTTTGAAAGATCACTATAATCCGATTTGCTTACTAGTATTGCCTGTGCTACTGCCAAAGTCATAATACTATCATCAGTTGGAAAGCACTTATATGTAAGGAACTCAAATTCCTTGTCTTTGTGATTATTCCACTCAAATCGAGAGCCAACGATATCTCCAATGATTGCTCCTAACATTGATTTCCTCCTCTAAATTCTATCTTGAAGTTTCGATAGAGTTGAATACCACCTATTATCCGCCTCTTGTATTGATTTTTTATAAATTTCAAGTTCCTTAATATATTCATCTGCTATAGACTTTTGCTCTTCTATCGAAGGCAAAGGAATTTCGATATTATTTAATTCTTTATAGCTGATGTTCATTACTGTAGTGCCTTGCTGTCTTGTTACAAGCATCTTTCTTCCAAGCGGGCTGTCAAAAAACAGCTTCAAAAATGTTGTCGACAAGCTTTCATCCGTTGCTCTAATTACAATTACATTTGATGATGCTATACAAGGGTATCCTTGTTCTTCGAAGATTGCTACTCTAATTGCTGTCCCTCTCGCCGGAATAAGAAGATCACCTTTCATCAGCAAGTAGTTAGTAACCTTTCGTTCTTCCTCGTCCAAATGATCAAGACTAGAATAATCTATTTCGTAGTCACCTATGTTTGAGATATTCACAACACCAATATTTCCATTTGGGTCCTTTTTGTTGACAGCTTTTCCTCTAAATATAGATGCTACCGTACCCAGCTCTTGTTTTTTCACTCCTGACTCTTGGAATTTTATCCAATCTTCATCTTGGGATTCAAATATTCTATCAATATTCCAATCCCCCATATCAGTAAGTTCATCCTCAAGTACAAAAGTATCATCTTGTACAATAAGCTTATTCAAACCTTCCTTACGCGGATTATCTGTATCTGCTACATATCTTTTTATTGTAACCTCATCTGTTCTTCCAGTTGTAATTGTCAACAAATATGTTTTCACACCCGTGTTTTCAAATATGCCTGAAGGCAGATCTGCAATTTCTTTTATGCAATACATAGATTGTAAGAATTCACGAAGTTCTTTTACGTTGCCACCACCAAACGTTATTCTTGCAGGAAGAATTATCGAAAGAATCCCTTCACTATTTAGATGAAGTGATAAATTCTCCGTTGCAATCAAATCATATTCTCTACAAATAAATGTTGAACCTTCCTCTGCTCTATCTCTAACACCGAAAACTGGGGCAGCCAAAATCAAATCAAACTTTCGTGACGTGAATTCGTACTCATAAATGCTAGTCTGAATTATATCAACCATATCATTTCCGAGAAACATCTCTGTGAGAACCTTATAGTAAAACGGATCCATTGACGTTAAAGTGAAATGTGAATCTCCATGAGATAACACTAATCGTTCTAAGCATGGCGAGAATTTTTCTGCTTCAGGAATCAATACATCTTGAAAACCTTCAACGAAATTTCTTTCCATTTCATCTATCAGCGCTTCTGGAACTCTAAATTTTCCTTTAGTATCTCCATATTCAAGAATGTCCGTCCATGTAACTTCGTCAAAACCTCGTAACGTTCTGTAAATATCAACAAATCTATTTCTATCAGGGAACGGATTTGCAACTCCAAATGAATCTGCTATATCACGCATTATTTCATACAACTGCTCATCATTTATGTCTTCGGTCATTTCAGAATGGATGTCTAATAGTTTTTTAAGCACAGCCAGTGTGCTTTGATATACGCCTGGCGTATTGTTCCCTCTAATTGCATTAAAAAAGGAATACAGCACATCTATTCTCTTCTTATCACCTTTCATTGTTACACCTCCTAAAAATAACATTTCTTACTTTCTAACGATAGTATATCACCGAAAAATTATATTGTCAATTCTTTTTGGTATTCTAATACCAAATTTTGAAAATCGTTAATTTGTTCATTGTGCCCAATTTAGTATTTAACCTTTCTATCAACACAACCCGCTTTTTTAACTATCTTGTCAACTCACTAAGCACTTATGGATATGTTCCCGTAAAATAGATTTTTGAGCAAATAAAAATAGCCTTTCCAGAATTATCGCTACTCACTAACGATAACCTCCAGAAAGGCCTTTATTTACTTTGGTTTAATTAAACCCTATTTGTCTTTCCTTGACATCAATACCACAGTCTCCACATGCACGGTATTCCCAAAATTATCAACAACTTGTACTTTCTTAAGCTCATAATCTCGCTCACATAAATACTGTAAGTCTC
>DVLR01000243.1 GCA_018715425.1 Candidatus Merdenecus merdavium | reverse complement strand
CCAAAAGCTTTATAGTTGAAAACAAAGTCATTTGAAATATCTGTAACCTTAGCTTCAGTCCAATCGATTAATCCAGTCACATTAGCATCTTTATCAATCATAGTATGTCCAGCATGTACATCTCCATGAATCAGCCCAGTTTTCTTAGGCCACATATCATCATCATTCATCCATGCTTGCCATCTTTTCCATAGACTCTCACCCACACCAAACTTTGCTCTTACCGCCTCCATACGCTGCTTCATTGACATTCTTGCTTCTTCTGGTGTGTGCACTACTAGGTCAAGCTTCGCGGCTTTATCACTAGGTATGCTATGAAGTCCTGCTAACACTCTACCAAGAGACTTGTGAAACGATTCTGGAATATTGTTAATATCGATTTCCCAAACATAGTTGCCTATATTATGATCTATAGTTCCTGCTGGCACACCATCTAACTTCCTGTAAGCGATTAGCTCATCTGTGTAAATAATCCAGTTTGGTGATTGAAAATATTTGGGGTACTGATTCACCAAATCTAATGCTTGTTTTTCTACCTTTGTTCTAGGCATCACATCTTCCCGCCTAGGCAATCTTAGAACCCACTCAGTTCCACTCTCATCTAGTGCAAAAACAACTTGAAAATCCATCCCGGATTCATTAAACTGCATTGTTTCTTCCTTAAGAATAAGATTATGTTTTTTAGTTATTTCAATAACGTGTTTAGTATTTTTAGTCATTAAAATCACTCCTGTCTCAATTTTTATCTATCAATTAGGAACTTACTGCATGCTTAGATATAGCATTAATAATTTCTTCCCAATCATTATAGTGTAGCTCATGCCCAGCACCATCTAGGGTAACTAATACAGCATTTGGTATAATTTTAGAAAGATAAGCTCCATGCTCATACGGTACAACAGGATCCTTTGTCCCGTGAATAACTTGAGTAGGAACATTAATTTCATGGGTTCTGGATAAATATGACCCCCAGCCTTTTACGTATTGATGGTTTTCCATACTCTGCAATTTAGTAGTTCTTTTAAAATCCTCCCCAGCTAATTTCCTTATTTTCTCTTCATTAAATGGATGCTTAGGTCCAGCAAGAACTTTACTCCTATCGATAACATACTCGATCACTTTCTCTTTATCTTGCCAGTTGTCGATGCTAATCTTCTCAAAAGCTTCTGTTACTTTTCTATTCTTCTTAGGAAGACTAGTATCATAATTCGATGTCATAACTAGTGAAATAGTAAGTACACTACTAGGGTGTTTAAGAGCCACTATCTGCGTAATAATTCCTCCCATAGACATACCAACTATGTGAGCCTTATCAACCTTATAGGCATCTAGTACCTGAATTGCATCATCAGCCAAATCCTCAAAGGTATATTGTGGATGACCATATTCGTAAGTAATTGATTTACCTACATCTCTATTGTCATAGCGTATAACATGAAATCCTTGATTGCTTAGTCTATTACAAAACTCTTCCTCCCACCAGATCATTGATGCAGTAGCCCCCATAATTAACAAGATAGTTGGATTTCTAATATCTCCAAAACTCTCAGTACAGATATGAACATTATTAAAACGAATTATTTTTTCTGTCATGAATTATCACCTCTTTACTACTTTCATCTGATATTACATTACCTAGACCAAATTAAGGCCGAGTAATTCGATTAGCAATAGCTTCGAATAATAACTCTCTAATCCTTTCATAATTGTATTGCTGTAACTCTTCCTTTTGAGAACCTATTAACCAAGCTGATCTTAAAACGCCAGCTATAACGCCTGGGTCTTCATCGATAATCTCCTTAGAGTCTTGGCGTGCCCTGATAAAGTCCGTAAGGGGGACGATGCTTCTAAGATTCTCTGAGCCAACATACTCAGGATTTAGCTTTCTAGATACGAGCTTGTACTCCTCAAGGTCGTAAACTAACCTTTGAGTTAAAATCTTATCTTCTAGTTCCAAAGACATCTCATTTAAGTATATCTTTATTGCTAATCGTATATCCTCAGCAGCTATAACCTTTGGCCATACCTGCTTTTCAATTTGCTCTCCCTCATGTGCTAACAATTCCATATATAGCATTTCTTTTGATTCGAAAAATGCATAAAAAGTACTCTTTGCAATGCCAACGGATGAAGTTATATCCTCAAGAGAAGTACTCTTTAAACCCTTTTCAATGAAAAAACGATATGCTACTTCAAGTAATTTCTTTTTAATCCTTTCTTTTTCTAGTTGAGTGAATTTAGCCATCGCCCTGAATCTCCTTTTGTAAAAACATAAAAACAAATATTTCATTTGTTTTTATGTTAGCATGTTGTGCTTTGTAAATCAAGTCCACTTAGTTTAGTATCTGTACGCAGATTGTGCAGGAATCAACGCCTTATGATTGTTATCCATATTTTTTACTCAACCACGTATCCACTTATAATCATTCAAAATCCTAATTATATTTTTACAAAGCAGTATATCCATTCTAATCATTATAAAATTTTTTAACGTTATTATAACTGTAACCGTTGCTAAACCATCGCCTGTTTCCTCTCATTTTGATAAAAAACTGGTTTGTTCACAAATAACAGCTCTCTTGCCCGATTCTGGGATAACATGATAAACATTATTAAAATATACTTACTTAGGGTATATGTCTACCATATGTGTTCCAAAACCCGTCCTTTTCTGAACACGCTTCTTTTTAATTCATAAGGGGCGTTTTTCACCGTTTAGAATGTAACAAAACTCCGTTCATTAATCTATGTTCATTAACCATGTATTTAATACCTTATGTTACAATGAAACAGAGGAAAAATGAGGAAAGAGTGATTTTGGTGTTAATTGGATATGCACGTGTGTCAACAGGGTTACAAAATTTGGATTTACAAACAGATGCGTTAACGCAACATGGATGTATGAAAACTTTTCACGATAAAATGAGTGGGGCAAAAAAACAACGTCCCGGTTTAGAGGAAGCACTTCAGTATGCACGTGAGGGAGATACAATTGTCGTTTGGCGATTAGATCGCCTTGGGCGCAACATGCAGGACTTAATACAAATTGTAAATACTTTGAACGAACGGGGCGTGGGATTTCACAGTTTACAAGAAAACCTGACCATGGACAAAAGCAATGCAACGGGGCAATTAATGTTTCACCTGTTCGCAGCATTTGCGGAATTTGAACGTAATTTGATTGAGGAGCGCTCGGCTGCGGGACGAGCAGCTGCAAGAGCGTGTGGTCGTCTTGGTGGTCGACCCGAGAAGTTTGGAAAGAAAGATATTGAAATGATGAAAGCACTGATTGAGAGCGGTACACCGATTAAGGATGTTGCAGAAAAGTGGGGCGTGTCTCGAACGACAATATATCGTTATTTAGAAAAATAGTAAATCGGAATTTTGATTTTCAAGGGTGGTTTATTGATGGAACAAAATAAAAATGTTCTATATGTAAAGAACTTTAAAAAGAAATATAAGTTTGTAGTACGCTCCATATGGGGGCAATACGCAGCTAATTCAGATGGATCACCAATTTCTAAACAATATGTGGTTCTTAAGATTCAAGATATTGAAACAAAATCCGAAGTAATTCATCCAATTACAGACTTTATCCTATCAAATTGGAAACACCTTTCCTTTAATACGATGAAAGCATCAGCTTTTACAGTGGCCATGTTTTTAAATTTCCTTATAGAAAATAAACAGTATTATGATTTGAAAAAATTAAGTCAGTTGGAACTTTTTCATGGGACTGCATTTTTAAATGAACTGACGTATAACAAAACGCCCAAGAAAACAGTAAAAAAACACGAAAGAATACTAATAAGACTTTTTAAATTTTTATCTGAAAAGGAAATAATAGATAAAAATAAATGTGAATTTAGAGAAAAGGTTGTAGCCAACCATTCAAATGCAGAAGTAGTAATGAAATCTCCATTTAAAGACGTTGAATACTACAACAATAGTTTAAGTTACTCAATCCATCAGTTACCCGATGAATATATTTTAAAGTTTTTGGAAGTAGCTTATCAATTAAACAGTTGCATAGCTTTAGGAATTTACATGCAATTCTTTGGGGGTTTAAGAACGGGGGAAGTTTGCAATTTGAGGATAAAAGATGTCCAATTGCTTGGTTCATATGGGGAGGATGGTTTTATTTTAAATTTAAGTGAGGATCGACATCTAAGGGATGACCTTAATAATACAGCAGGATCTGATTATATAAAAAGTAAGAGATGGCAAATTGTTTTTGGTTTTAAAAACTGGTCAAGACTATTTTTTGAAAAGCATATGACAAGCCACCCTACAAAGCATGTTTCCGGTGATTCCCCCTTGTTTATTAATAGGGATGGATTAGGATTAACCGGTTCGAGTTATTATTACCATTTCAATAGAATAAGAGCAGCGTTTTTGAAAACATTGAGAGAGTCAACTAATACAAAAGATAGATTAAATGCTATTACGCTGGAAGGTAGCAAATGGTCCTCACATCTCGGCCGAGGGATTTTTTCTAATTTATTGGCAGAGGAAGCCGATAATTTATATGACGTTAGTTTTCCAAGGGGCGATAAAAGTTTTAGTTCAGTCAAGCCATATTTAGCAAACACAAGCCGAATAAAAAAGAAAATCGAAAATAAATTGTCTGAAATTTATGAAAGTAACCAACCCTTTTTGGATTAGGTAACTTAATAAAATGAGGTGAACAAATTTGGAAAAAGAGAAGCAGAATGACGAACATTTAAATGTTCGTCAGACAGCAGAGCGTTTAGGAGTCAGTGCCAGTACTGTAATAAAATTGATAAGAAACGGAAGAATACCGAATGCATTTATTTTTTCAAGACGTTCAGGATATAGTATACCTTTATCAGATATTGTACTAATAGAACAGCAAATTAAAAAGGATGAAAAACAAAATGAAGACTATCTCTCTGTGTCGGAGATGGCCCTCATGCTTAATTGTAGTGATTCAAATATAAGATATGCAATTAGAAATGGAAAGATAAAAAAATATAGACTTCATAATAAAATGTATTTGGTGCATATAAGTGACTTTGATGAGTACATTCATGAATACCTGAAAAAGAACCCGGATTGTTTAAATTTACAAGAAACCGCAAATCGCTTGAATGTTTCTAAGGCTACTATAGGAAATTATGTAAAGGATAATGTATTTCCAAATGTTTTCATAAGAAACCAAACTGAAGGGTTCTTAATACCTTTATCAGACATAGAAAGCTTCGAGTATACGATTAAAATTCCTGATGGCTTTATAGCAGTTAAAGAAATCGCAAAAATTTTAGATTGCCACCCGGAATCAGTTCGGGAACTAATAAGAAACGGCAAATTTAAAAATGTAAAGAGCCATTTGGGGAAAAGTTATATTGTATCGACCGATGAGGTTGAAAAATATTATGAATATAAAATAGATCAGATAAAGGATTATCTAAACATTACTAATGCGGCAGAATTTCTGTCGTGTGATAAAGATACAATCCGAAGTTATTTAAAAAAGGGAGTCCTTAAAAATTACCTATATCGAGAAAAAAGAGAGGGTTATTTAATACACAAGGATGATTTATTAAGATTAAAAGAAACGTTAATCATGCCAAACGGTTTTATGAAACCTGAAGAGGCTGCAAAAAAGTTAGGCATTGGTGTAGGACAGGTATTGAATTTAGCCCGAAATAAATTTGTGAACTCTTATAAAATCAAAAAAAATAACGGAGCGGAAACTTGGATTGTGTCTGAAGAAGATGTCTTCATGTATAAAAAAGTGAAGGAGCAAAGATTCACTCCTGAAAATCCCGGTGAATATACCACTTTGGACGCAGTAAATAAATTTAAATTTGAAACGAAAGATCTTATTGTTCAAGTACCGGAATCAATGGGTAAAACATATGAGTTGTTTTCAAGCTACGCTAAAAGTAAATTATCAAATAGTAATGCCAGAGCAGAGACTTTAAAGAAAAAAGTTGCCTACTATATTAAAACCCTAGAAATAATACTACAAATACTCGATAAAAACATATATGATTTAACGGATGATGAAGTCGAGGATATTTTAAATGATCCTAACATTGTAGAGTATGTAAAACAGTATTTTATTGGCTTTACGCAATTTTGCTCAGAAAATGTGGAGGGTTGCAAATTTAAAAATGACTATAAAACTAGCAGAGAAAATACCACTGAAACTGAAATTTATTCTTTACATACTTTTAAAGACTATTTTGAGCATGTTAAAGACATTGACTCCCATCTTGTCCATGCGATCAAGCTTAAGACATATGCACAAACCTGGTTGTACTTAATTATGCACTTAATGAACGCTTGGAGAAGTGGAGATATCATCTATGGCCTTCCAAAAATTGATTTTGATGAATTGGATATAAAAGATTTTACATATTTCACGAATCATAAACTAACCAGAGAGCAATCCCAACTTATTATAAATCAGGTTCATATAAAAGTAGGAAAAATAAAATTTTCTAAAACCGGAGCACTTGGACAATTTTTATGTATTGATAGTTTGGCAATCCCTTTTGCGACTGCTATCTCGATAGTGGAACTCCATCGAAGAAAAAGAGATGACCGATTATTGTTATCATCCATCAATTCAAATGGTGTTAACAAAAAGTTCTTCCAAAAAAATCGCTCTTTGGAGAACTTTGATAGTTTAAAAATGAACCGAACGCTTATAACCTATTTTTTTCATTATGTCTCCAAATCTGAAGGGGATGCCCATTTGTCTTATGAGGCCTCTCAAATATTACGAAGTCATATAAACGAAGACACAACTATGGTATATATTAAATTCTCAAATTCTGAGGGTTCACTAGATGAAATATCGTTTAATATATGTGAACGTGGTCATTTCGGATGGGTCTTTAATTGTATGATTAATCTATTTTTTGATCAAGAACACCAAACAATCCAAGAAAGAACTAAAATGATCCAAGCTTTTCAAGAAAATTACACTGTTCCAGCAATAGAGACCTATGCATCTTTTCTATTAGCTGAACGAAATCAAAAAGAGTCTTTAGCGTTAAGGATAGCGAAAATGTCAAAAGAAGAGTTGAAAGACGTGATCACTATGATTTTTCGCGGAGAAATGCCTGCTAAAACGGAATTGGCACAATGTCTTTCGCATCCTAATTGTCCATACCCTACAAGAAAAACTTGTATAGGTTGCGAGTACCTTGTACCCACCGAATATTTGCTTATATCAGCCACTGAACAAATTAAAACGACTATGTTAAATCTATACAACTCCAAAACGGCAAGGATAAGAGAAAGGGAATTGCATTTCTTAAAAAATCTATTTCTTTTGATTAACCAGGCAATTGTTGAAAAAGGGAATGAGTATGTGGATACGTTTATTGATCGTAAGCAACTAAAAGAGCTATTTTTAGCATTAACTGAATATAAGGGGAGGGAAATAGTTATTGATACTCCAAAAAAAAATTAGTGGTATTGGAAGTTCATTAAACGTTAGTATTACAGAGGCACATTCATTTGATAAGAACGATTTATCCAAATACAAGAAAATATTTAACGAGTACAAATTAAAGAAAGTAATTGAAGCAAGTTCATTTGAAGATATGGATTGGGCCATAGTTGACTCTATTGGAAATAAACGGAATCTATATTTTGATTTGGATATGTACCCAGATTTAAATAGCGCTTTGAAATGTTTTATTATAATCCAAATTTCCTCTAACTTTACAATTCAGCATATAGCGTTCGTTCAATCAATCGCACGGAAGGCGATTATTTTAACCGAAGGATTTAAAGAGGACAAAGTAGATGAACTGGAGGAATATGCACAAAAGTTAGGATATTCCACTCGGTTTAGAATGATTATCTACACCAATAAATTTCTTCAATTTATAGAACACCGATACAAAAGTAAATATGATGTAAAGATATCTTCTTTACAAGAAATGTATAACAAGAATCGGGACTTACCTAATTATGAAGCAATCGTAGATTTTCATTATTTTATGGAAGAATTCGAAAGAAACAGTACATCTTTTGAAAAGGAAAAATTCTTTCCCATTATTTTATGGTGGAAAATTACGGGATTGATTCCTATGAGACCAAAAGAATTTTGTTTTTTGGATTACGATTGTACACTTAAAAGAGACAGTAAATATTTCTTAAAAATTCCCAGATCAAAAAAGAAGGCACAGTCCTATAGCGAGTTGAATGTTGAAAATACGATTAGGATAAATAAGGAGATTTATGAAAGTATAGAGGAATATAAGGATACTATTCCAGTAAACCTGAAAGGAAAATTTTTATTTTCTTACGAAATTCAATCAAGGTTTTTAACCTCCAAAAGATCCTACAAACGAAGGAAGGATGTTTTCCCTCCAGATATACTTCGTTCTCTGTTATCGTCTTTTTACAAGGAAATTGCGGGCTGGAAAACAAAGGACTTCATCAAAATTATAGACAATAACAAAGAAGTTAGAAACTACATAACCCCCGGGGATACAAGACACTTTTCTATGTGCAATTTAATGCTTCAGGGAATTAATCCCCTATCAATTGCAAAAATGGCCGGACATGTTCGATTAGGAACACAAAGGAACTATTGGGGGCATATAGAATATTTTGTTGAATCCTTTGTTTATATTCTAACATCCAAGTACAGGGTGAATCGTTTGGAAAAAGAACTAAGCGAGGGTATTTTTGGTGTAATGGATAAAGTAGATGAATCAAAAATCTTTTCCCCTCAGGATTTCGAGTTTGTTCAAGAGGTTGAACATGGCTTTTGTAGAAATGCTATCTTTCCGGAAAATTGTCCTGGAGAATGCAGATATTGTGAACATTATTTTTTTCACCCTCAGGATTTCGAGGAAGGGATTAAATGGTTGCAAGACGGGTCTGATTTGTTAGAACAGCAGCTAACCGTTGAATTGCGCAGCTTATTAGACCTTTATAAAAACATGAAATTTAATTTAAATACAGAAAGCTATTCTATTATCGATCAGGAAAGTGCCCTGAGTAAAGCCAACTTATTGAACCGTTTGATAAAACAAAAAGCAATGTTAGATTCTCTTATACCTGAAACAAAAGGGGTGAAATTGTAAATTATGAGCCAAAGAAAACCTGGTAAACCAGAGGATTACAGTGAAAAACAACTAAAAGAACTTTTATCCGTATATAGGAAAAAACATCAAGGGGTAATATCATTTTCTGGATTAGAAAAAGCAACTGGTATTAGCCGTAAAACATGGAAAAGACGGATGGGAGAAGTTATTGAAGAGCTGAATCAAATAGTTACCCTACAGAA
>DVLR01000242.1 GCA_018715425.1 Candidatus Merdenecus merdavium | reverse complement strand
ATTTAAATGATAATTCTATGTTTATATTATACATTTCTTTCTTGTTATACCAAGAAATAGTTGTTATAATATCTATATCTATTATTTTAAGGGGGAAATGATATGCTCTATCTATCTATTATTACAGGGTGTGTAGCGCTGCTCTTTGCTTTTTATTTATCTAAAAGTATTTTAAAAGCAGACTCAGGGACTGAGAAAATGAAAGAAATCGCCCATGCAATCCATGAGGGCGCCAAAGCATTTTTATTTGCTGAGTATAGGGTTCTGGTTATCTTTGTCGCTGTTCTATTCCTAGTTATTGGTATTGGCCTAAAGAGTTGGCTTACCGCTGTTAGCTTTTTAGTTGGTGCTTTATTTTCGGTGCTAGCAGGCTATATCGGTATGAATGTTGCTACAAAAGCCAATGTAAGAACCGCTAATGCAGCTAAAGTAAGTGGGATGAAAGCTGCTCTTCTCATTGCCTTTCGTGGCGGTGCTGTCATGGGAATGTGCGTTGTTGGATTTGGCCTACTTGGTGCTTCCACACTCTATTTTTTAACAGGTCGTGTAGATATTCTTTCAGGATTTAGTCTCGGAGCTTCATCCATCGCATTGTTTGCTCGTGTAGGCGGAGGCATCTATACAAAAGCTGCTGATGTAGGTGCAGACTTAGTCGGAAAAGTAGAATCTGGAATTCCAGAAGATGATCCTAGAAACCCAGCTGTGATTGCCGACAATGTAGGCGATAATGTGGGAGATGTAGCTGGTATGGGAGCTGATTTATTTGAATCTTATGTAGGCGCCATAGTCTCTGCCGTCACCCTAGGTGTGATTCACTTTCAGGAAAATGGTAGCGGTATTTTATTTCCTTTGATCCTCTCCGCAGTTGGTATTCTTGCATCTATCATTGCCTGCTTCTTTGTTCGTGGTGATGAAAAGGGAGACCCCCATACTGCTTTGAAAATGGGTTCTTATGTATCTAGCGGAATTACCATTGTTGGTGCATTATTTCTAAGTAAGATCATATTTGGCGATTTTAAAGCCGCTATTGCTGTCATCACTGGCCTAATTGTAGGTGTGATCATTGGATTTATCACAGAAATCTATACCTCTGATCAATATAGTTTTGTTAAGAAAATAGCAAACCAAGCCAAAACTGGTCCTGCAACAACGATCATTAGTGGTATTTCTGTTGGTATGGAATCTACCTGTATTCCAATTATTATCATCGGTATTGGTATTTTTATTTCTTATTTTGTTTATGGAAACGAACATGGAGTATACGGCATCGCTTTAGCAGCTGTTGGAATGCTTTCTACTACAGGTATTACCATTGCTGTAGACGCTTATGGTCCAATTGCCGATAATGCTGGTGGAATCGCTGAAATGACTGGTTTAGATAGCTCCGTTAGAGAAATAACAGATAAATTAGACTCTGTTGGTAATACTACCGCTGCAATGGGGAAAGGTTTTGCTATTGGCTCTGCTGCTTTAACTGCCTTATCTTTGTTTGTATCTTATGCTGCTGCAGTCAATATAACAAATATTGATATTTTAGATCCAAAAGTTATTATTGGATTATTCCTTGGTGGTATGTTGCCATTTCTTTTTTCTGCTTGGACTATGGACTCCGTTTCAAAAGCGGCTTATTCTATGATTGAAGAAGTTCGACGTCAATTTAAAACCATTCCTGGAATTATGGAGGGTACTGGGAAACCAGATTATAACTCATGTATTGATATTTCGACTAAAGCAGCCCTACGAGAAATGATTCGTCCTGGTATCATTGCAGTGCTTGCACCTATTATAACGGGCGTTGTATTAGGGCCAAAAGCTCTCGGTGGACTATTAGCTGGCTCTTTAATCACTGGTGTTCTTTTAGCTATCTTTTTAAGTAATTCTGGTGGTGCTTGGGACAACGCTAAAAAGTATATCGAAACTCTTGATGAAGATGGCAAGGGTAGCGAAAGACATAAAGCCGCCGTTGTTGGAGATACCGTAGGAGACCCTTTTAAGGATACCTCTGGACCTTCTATCAATATTCTAATAAAATTAATGACCATTATTTCGTTGGTTTTTGCACCATTATTCATGGCAATCGGTGGACTACTGTAGGATCTTTCCTTTCATGAAGTATCCTAAATTATCCTCTCCATCATGAAGTAAGAGGTAGGTAAATGACTTTACCTACTTCTTACAATTTACTTTCATGAATCCTTTCAATCCATTAGTAAGAAAACATCAATTAAATGGAAAAAAGACCTGAAGATATCCAAGTATTAACTAGGTATATCATCTAATATATCTAAGCACTGCTCTATGGGAATCCCATTATATTCATTCATAGAATTTTGATATCTATTGATTAAAATCTCCACCCTGGTTACGGCATTCTTAACGCTTTCTTTTAGGGAACAACCTGTTAATAGTCGACCAATTAAAATACTTGAAAACAGATCTCCCGTACCTGGAAAACGCCCATGTATTAAAGTATAAGGAACTGTAAAAAACTCTTTATGATGTTTATCATATCCCCAAACTGCAGTTTCTCCTTCGGTGCATACACTGGTAATGACCACAGAAGATGAACTCATTTCATATAATTTCATCATAAGTTCTTTCACTTGATCATTTGTAAGTTCCTGGTTGCCTAAATATAAATCCGTTAAGAATGAGGCTTCTGTTACATTAGGAACAAGAAGATCTGCTATTGTACATAATTTCTTCATCTGTTCTACATATTCCTTTGATATACCATTATATAATTTACCTCCATCTGCCATAATAGGATCTACCATAATGAAGGTTCCTTTCTGTTGCTTTTCCCTGCAAAGATCATAAATCAAATCCATCTGCTCTTTAGAAAACATATAACCTGTACAAATACAATCATAGGTAAACCCTAAAGCTTCATATACCTCTAAGGTATGTTTCATATATTTCGTTGTATTTAATATTTCAAAGTTTCCATAATTAAAAGTATTAGAAATAAGAGCCGTAGGTAAACTGTAAGTTTTCATTCCCAGATAATTTAATACTGGAACCATCGCAGCCAGCGCCACCTTACCAACACCAGGCATATCATTGACTAGTAACATACTTTTTTTCATAAAAGCTCCTCTTTTCTCCTGTTATTTCATCTATTCTTTACTTTATCACTGGTTAAATGGTCAAAAATGAAATATGATTAAAAAGATCGAATCTGATCCCCATCTTCATCTATGGTTTTATGAATCTTCATAATCTTTATATAATATCCATCGTCTGGGGAAGTTTTAATGAAAACCCTTTCTCCCACTTTTTTATTTAATATGGCTTTTCCCATAGGAGATTCGATGCTGATCATTCCTTTTAAAGAGTTTCCTCTAATAGAAGTTACGAGCTTATAAGTTTCGTATATATCATCTTCTTCAAAGTAAACTTCTACTGTGTTATTGAGACCTATTTCATCATGGCTGGAATGATCTTGTACAATATATGCATTTTTAACTAGCCTTTCTAGATAACGAATCCTACTTTCATTCTGATTTTTATCTTTCTTGGCTGCATGGTATTCAAAATTTTCGCTAAGATCTCCATGTGCTCTAGCTTCTTTTACCGCTTCTAGAGCTTGTTTTCTAATAACCAGTTTCCTATATTCTATTTCTTCTTGAATTTTTTCTAAATCCTTCTGCGTTAATCTTTCTGCCATATTCTTCATTCACCCTTTTCCTTTTATGATCATAAAGCTTGATTGATTCATTTTATACTTTCACGCAAATAAATTCAGGTAGAAACAATTCTCAATCCTTTCTTGAAATTATTTCCTCCTGAACCTTCATTTTATATTCTTCTTATTCACACTCATTTATTTTTTCCTATCTGAATCACTTCCCATAAAAGCTGCCACTTTATCATTGCTTCGTTGCTCAAGCGACAGCCCCATCTACATGAAGTCATCTTGCTTATATCCTCTTACAAGCATCCTATGGGATATGTGATCTATAAGCTTAGATAAACTTCTGCCTCCGCACTAGATTTACAAATTCAATATTATTTTTCGTTCGCACAAACATATTTAATATGTTTTCAACGGCTTCATCTGTTTTCATACCGTTTAAAGCTTTTCGCATAATATATACGGCTTCTTGCTCTTCTTTCACAAGAAGTAAGTCTTCTCTTCTAGTCCCTGATTTTGGTATATCAATAGCTGGAAAAACTCTTTTTTCTGATAATTTTCTATCTAAAACAAGCTCCATATTACCAGTTCCTTTAAATTCTTCATATACAACGTCATCCATTTTACTACCAGTATCTACTAACGCAGTGGCAAGAATCGTTAGACTTCCACCTTCTCGCATATTTCTAGCTGCACCGAAAAAACGTTTTGGCATATGGAGAGCAGCAGGGTCTAAACCGCCTGATAACGTTCTACCACTCGGTGGAACGGTTAGATTGTATGCACGGGCTAATCTTGTGATACTGTCTAATAAAATCGTTACATCTTTTCTATGCTCCACTAATCTTTTTGCTCTCTCCATAACCATTTCTGAAACACGCTTATGGTGTTCTGGTAATTCATCAAAAGTTGAATAAATAACTTCTACATTATCTCCTACAATGGCCTCCTTTATATCTGTTACTTCCTCAGGTCTTTCATCGATTAATAACATAATTAAATGCATATCGGGATTGTTTGCAAGAATGGATGTAGCTATATCTTTTAAAAGAGTAGTCTTTCCTGCTTTAGGAGGGGAAACGATCATGCCCCTTTGCCCTTTACCTATTGGGGAAACAATATCTACGATTCTCATAGAAGTGCTGCTGCTCTCCCTTTCTAGCTTTAATCTCTGATTTGGGAAGATTGGTGTCATATCTTCAAAGTTTTTACGCTTACAAGCTTCTTGTGGTGGTAAATCATTAATAGATTTTAAATATAATAAAGCACTAAACTTTTCCTGTTGAGTTTTAATTCTTGTGTTACCAGTAATAATATCTCCTGTTTTTAAATTGAACCTTCTAATTTGAGATGGAGATACGTAAACATCATTTTCGCCAGGTAAATAGTTTTCGCAACGAATAAATCCGTAACCGTCAGGAAGTACTTCTAGTATACCATTTGCTTGTTGACCACTATCTAATTGTGATGTTTCCATTGGTGGTTTATCATCTGATTTAACAGAATGTTCTTTTTGAATGGTTTCTTTTTGAATATTTTCTTTTTGAATATTCTCTTTTTGAATGGTTTCTCTTTGGGCGGTTTCTCTTTGAATATTTTCCTTTTGAATGGTTTCTTTTTGGCTCTTGGTCCTATGATCAGCTTTACCTTTTTTAGGTATCTCTTTCACTCCCGATTCTTTTTCTAACTTTGCTTTTTCAAGGGGTGCTTTTGCTGGTGGTTCGGTTGAAACAGCTTCCATACCAGCTGCTTTAGCATCTGCTTCTAACATACGTTCCACTACCTGACTTTTTTTCAATGAAGATATATTCTTAAGTCCTCTTGCTTTTGCCAGTTCTTTTAATGTTAAAACTGGTAATGATTCATATTTTTCTCTCATTTTACTATAGTAAAAACCATTTGCAACCTTTAATCTTGCAATAAGATGACTTTTACCTACTCCTTTCTTACTATACTCTATTTTTAGATTCCAGGTGTCAAAAGATTGTTGTACAAACTATACTCCCGCATTTTGTACACATAGCCATTAGATCCGTTCTTAGAAAAAATGATTTTCCTATCCCTTTTGACACCAAAATCTTATTCTCTCTATATTAATATTTATATTCTAGTTGATAACCAATGGGATTCTTATCAGAAACGACAGCGACCTCTTGATATTTTAACTATATCATAATTGCTAGAAAATAGGAAGTTTTATTTATGGATAGAATGGCAGTGATGAAAATATATGTTCATCATTAGAACCAATGATCACATAACCAGAATAATTTTAGGAAGTTTCTTCTTCTCACTTTACAATATAATCCTTGAATTGATATAGTGGAAATGATATGATTAAGGAAAGTAATATTAACAATATGATTTCTTATTTTAGGGGTATTTATGAATTGGGATAATAGGCCATACTATTCTTTCGATTTTGCAATGAAAGAACAGTTTCACGAAAAAATTTATAAACTCTCCATCCACGGCGGAATGACTTGCCCTAATCGGGATGGTACATTAGATGATCGCGGCTGTATCTTTTGCAGCGGAGGAGGTTCTGGTGATTTTGCTGCAGATCCATCACTTTCTATACAAGATCAAGTGAATGCTCAAAAAAACCTTCGTAAAAATAAGGTAACTGGCCAACATTTCATCGCCTATTTTCAAGCTTTTACTAATACATATGCTCCTGTAGACTATTTAAGAAAACTTTTTTACGCTGCAATTGAACTAGAAGAAGTCGTTGGCTTATCCATTGCCACAAGACCAGATTGTCTTCCTGAAGATGTACTCGATCTCTTAGAAGAGCTTTCTAAAATAAAGCCCGTTTGGGTGGAGTTAGGACTTCAAACCATACATTCTAACACTGCTGAATTTATCAGAAGGAGGTATCCATTATCTGTTTTTGATCATGCCGTTAAGGAGCTAAGTAATAGAAGGATTAACATTGTTGTACACACGATTTTAGGTCTACCTGGAGAAACCAAAGCACAAATGCTTCAGACCATACAATACTTAAACTTTCTTCCTATATCAGGTGTAAAACTACAACTGCTACATGTTTTAAAAAATACAGACCTTGGCATGTTCTATCAGGAACAACCTTTTCATATCTTTACATTAGAGGAGTATATTGATCTTGTCATTAACTGTCTAGAACAGTTATCTCCAAATATTGTAGTACACCGATTAACTGGAGATGGACCTAAGTCTTTACTCCTTGCACCTCTTTGGAGCACTAATAAAAAACTGGTTTTGGGAACTCTCCACAAAGAGTTAAAATTAAGAAATACGTGGCAGGGTCGACTCTTTTGCCCATGAAAGGAATTAAAATCATGTCAGAATCACTAACTTTATATAAATTAATTGTTTTATATATGTTACAAAAAGTCAACTTTCCGCTAACCAATGCACAAATATCAGATTTTATTTTAGAAAAAGATTACACTACCTATTTTAATTTACAACAAGCTATTTCAGAGTTAATTGCTTCAAATTTATTAAAAGCTGAAACAATCAGAAATAGCTCTAGGTACTATATTACAGAAGAAGGCGAAAATACTTTAGGATTTTTTGAAAATAGAATCTCTGATGCAATCAAAGAAGATATTATAGAATATCTAGATAAAAACCGATACGATCTTCGCAATGAGGTCTCTACGGTTTCTGATTACTATAAAACAACAAATCATGAATATGCTGTTCGCTGCCAAGTAAAAGAGAAATACTCAGATCTTGTTGATCTAACTCTCACTGTACCTGATGAAGAAGCCGCTATGGCAATCTGTAACAACTGGCAAAAAAACAGCCAAGAAATCTATGCATATTTAATGAGTAAACTCATGATTTGATGGGTTTACTCATTTTTATCTTCTGTCTAGTTTTCTTAGTAAGAAACTTTACTCTGATTCCTTTGGATCGAATCTTTTATTTCTCACCTTTTATTTTCTTCATATACTCCACAATTTTCTTCTCATAGCCATTTTCAGTTGGATGATAAAAAGTCTGTCCTTCTAACTCTGTTGGTAAATACTGCTGTTTTACATAATGATTAGGATAATCATGAGCATATTTATAGCCAATCCCTTTTCCTAAGTTCTTTGATCCTTTATAATGAGCATCCATTAAGTGAGGGGGTACCGTTGTTTTTACCGATCGCACTACGTGATTTGCCTCCATAATAGCGTTGCAAGCTGCATTACTCTTTGGTGCTGTAGCTATGTAAGAAACTGCTTGGCTTAAAATAATTTGTGCCTCTGGCATACCTACCCTCTCTACTGCTTGTGCTGCGGATACAGCCACATTTAAAGCCATTGGATCTGCATTTCCTACATCTTCTGCTGCACAAATCATAATTCTTCTAGATATAAAGGTTACACTTTCTCCAGCATAAAGCATTTTAGCTAAATAAAAAACGGCTGCATCAGGATCTGATCCTCGCATACTTTTTATAAAAGCAGAAATCGTATCGTAATGATTATCACCATCTTTATCATACCTTACCACTCTTTTTTGAACACATTGTGTGGCTACTGGTAAGGTAATATGGATCTTTCCATCTTCTGATCTGTCTGTTGTTAAGACACCAAGTTCTATTGCATTTAAGGCTGTACGTGCATCGCCTCCTGCGATATCAGCTAAAAAATCGACGGAATCATCGTCTATGACAGCCTGATACGCTCCCATACCCCTTTCCATATCGGTGATAGCCCGGTAAATCAATTGTTTAATATCTTCTTTGTCCAAAGGATATAATTCAAATATAATCGATCTAGATATTAAAGCTTGATTTACTTCAAAGTAAGGATTCTCTGTAGTAGCCCCAATCAAAATAATCGTACCATCTTCTACGAAAGGTAGCAAATAATCTTGTTGCCCTTTATTGAATCTATGGATCTCGTCTACAAATAAAATTGTTTTCTTTCCATACATCCCCAAAGCATCCTGAGCAGCTTTAATGGTTTCTTCCATATCTTTCTTTCCAGCTACAGTGGCATTCATCTGAGTAAAATTAGCGCTGGTGGAGTTGGCAATTACCTTGGCCAAAGTTGTTTTTCCTGTACCTGGTGGTCCATAGAATATGATAGAGCTTAGCTTGTCCGCCTGAATTGCTCGATACAACAACTTGTCTTTCCCGATGATATGTTGCTGTCCTACCACCTCATCTAAGGTAGTAGGGCGCAATCTAGATGCTAAAGGTGCATCTTCTTCCAACTTACTTTTTCTCATGTAATCAAATAAATCCATGATCTTTATCCTTTCCTAATCTTCCCCTAAGCAAGACATAGGGAACTTATAGATTCATCTTCCGTTATTTAGTCCAAGATGAGTTCATCGACGGTAACAAATTCATAACCTTCCTTTTGTAAAATATCGATAATACGAAAAGCTGCCTCAATAGAAGAATCATAATAATCATGTAATAATATAATATCATTTTCCTTTACCTTCGTCACTACCTGATTCACTACCTTATCCACATTCTCCGTAGTCCAATCAAGTGGATCCACAGTCCATAAAACAGAAATCATGGGAATCACTTGATCAAGCCCTTTCTTAGAAACTCCAAAGGGAGGGCGTATATACTCTGTCCCATGCCCTGTGATTTCTTCAATGGTGTCACTTGTCTTTGTTAATTCTTCTTGTGCTTCTGTATCATTCAGTAAATTGATTTGAACGTGATTAAAGGTATGATTTCCAATTAAATGTCCCTCATGATCCATTCTTTTCACGATCTCTTCATTACCATTAATATTCTTTCCAACAATAAAAAAAGTAGCCTTTACTCCTCTACTTTTCAAACCATCAAGAAGTTTCGACGTGTAGACAGGATGTGGACCATCATCAAAAGTGAGAGCTATTTTAGGTTTTACCTCATTCCCTTCCTCTGCTGAAGCACCTGCCGCCTGCTCCTCCCTAGCTACACTCATAGTTCCTATATTTTTTTCCTTCGTATAAGAAGGGTTTAACTTTACTTTTAGCGCTAGTATACTAATGATAATCATCAAACACAAATCAACAATCATACATATTTGATAGACAGGTCTTTGTTTCAATACGTTCCACCATACTTACCAACTTTAATTTATTATATGCCTCATTCAAAAAACATATGCTCTAAGTACAAATCATTAAAATCTGGATCATTAGATAAGTGAAGCTCCTCTGATTTCTTAACTAGAGCTTCACACTCTTCTATTTTCTCAGGTTCTATTGCCACTTCCATCGCTCCTTTTAAAGAGCTATTTCCTAATATTTTAATCTTATTTCTAAATTCCTCTGGTATGAGTCCGATTCCAATAGCTTGAACTATGTCTAAACGAAAACCGAATCCACCAGCCAAATAAACCACATCAACAGATTCTTTTGTTGTATTACTTCTCAGCATTAAGGTTTCGATTCCTGCGCGTATGGCCGATTTCGCTAATTGCAACTCTCTAATATCTTTTTGGGTAAAGACGATTGGAGGTTCTTCTAAGCTTAGAGGAAAACCATCTTCATAATCCTTTTCCAACATTCCAGTATCATCCACAAAATTGTTTCTGACTAGCTCCCACATCGTAGCTATTACTCCAGTGCCACAAATACCAATTGGTTTTTGTTCTCCGATGGTTTCACATATGGCTCTCTTATTTTCTATCCTTACATTTCTAATGGCACCTGGTATACTACCAACACCACACTGGATATTACCACCTTCAAATGCTGGTCCTGCTGCTGCCGATGTTACCAAGATATGGTCTTGTTTTCCTAAAGCCATTTCTCCATTGGTTCCTAAATCCACGAATAAAAATGTTTCTTTTTTGTGCAAAACATTTGCCGCTAATAATCCCGATGTAATATCTCCTCCAACAAATCCACTAATCCCTGGAAGGATAGTTATCTTACAATTTAAATAAGAATCCCCTATAACTTCTCTGTACTCTTCTTCTATGGTTTTCAAATGATTGCTTGTAAATGGAAATCTTCCTAAGGTTTCGCATGAATATCCCATGAGCAAATGGACCATAGTCGTGTTACATGCAAGAACAACACGAGCCACTTTATCCTTTATCTCCTGATTTTGAACAAGTAATTCCTTTATGATGGTCGATAAATCTTTTCTAATTAGGGTGCGAAGAGAAACTGCCTTGCCTTCATTAGCATTTTGAATCCTAGATATTACGTCCCCTCCGTAGACTCTTTGATGATTGATGGTGGTACTTTCTTTTAAAACCTTATGACTTTCTCCTCCTATTAAGACTCCAGCTATAGTAGTTGTACCGATATCCACGACTACATAATAAGAAGATTCTGGCTTTAGCTTTTCTTTTGTCCCCTCTTTTACTTGTTCGTTACTAGCTAATATTTCAAACTCATTTTCATCATCTGAATCTAAAACAACAGTACAATCAGATACTGGATAAGCTTGACAAGCCAAACGATACCCTGCTCTTAATTGCTCTTCACGAAACCATTCCTTATCAGCAGGGGATATCTCTATGAATCCTTCTACTACTTGTATTTTGCACTTTCCACATGTACCTCTTCCAGAACAAGATGTGCTATAATAGATACCTTCTTCTCTTAGAAGTGACAATATATTTTCTTCTGTATCCACAACCACTTTTCTCTTACCTTCATGAGAGCATATAGTAATTGTAATTGGATTTATTTTCCTCATAGAACAATCCTTTCTCATACATAATCTACAGTTATGTTCCGTTTCATAAATA
>DVLR01000241.1 GCA_018715425.1 Candidatus Merdenecus merdavium | reverse complement strand
CAATGTAAGAAATCTTCCCTGATTTACTATATCACTATATGTCCGATAAAATGTCAGATAATATGTTGAAACAATGGTTGTCATCATAAGAACACAGAATGGACCTATGAAATAGCCTAGTATCATCTCCATAGGTTTAACATTTTTCGAATGTACGGCAGATGCCAGAAGTGGTCTCTCCCAAAAACTTTTCTTTTTATTTCTATTTTTCATTTTTACTCCTTAACTTTCTTACCTTTCTTCTATCTTTCCAGGTATCCAGCCATTCTGAATACAACGACAAAGATCCCAGCTTTCTTTCCAACTTTCATCCAACATTTCATTTCGATCTCTCAACAACTGATAATTCCAATAAATCCATCCTGCACTCTGGTTCCAAGCTTCATGCTGCAATTTATAAATCATACGAAACTTATCATTTCTCCTCTTTTGCACTTCTTCCTGTTCCATCACATTCTTATCTATCTTATCTGCATATTTATTACATATACACCATTCACCTACAACAACAGGAATATTCTTATTAACTCTTTTTATCTTATATGCATTTATGTTAATAAACATCTTATACACCCACGGTTTTGCAATTGGCACAAAATTCTCCATCGCAAAAATATAAATATGCGTATCCAATAGAATATTTTTCATGCCACTCTTTCTAAAAAATCGTTTCCATCTTCCTAAGCGAAATCCATCATGAAAAACTATTGCCTTATCTTCTGGCAAAACAACACGAAGCCTATTGTATGCCTGAATATAAAAAGATTTTAAAAATTTCATTGGTACATATCCAGATCCTTTTGCCTCTTCCTTATCTTTCGCCTTTCCTGTAGATGGGGCTGTAATATAAACAGGAAAACTGATTGGTTCATTCAATATTTCGATTCCAAACAACCCTGTTCGTTTTCCATAACGCTCCGCTAGACGTTCCAAAACAGTCAGTGCATACTCCACATCCTCTGGATTCTTACACCATTTGCACACTCCAGTAATTCCACCATTGTCATAACCATTCTGACTTCCTGGTACAGTATGAAGATCTACGAGTATTTTAATACCATATTTTTCTGCCCAGTCGAATGCTCTATCCAAATATTCAATACATCCTATAAATGGTTCTCTATCTCCAAAAACGAAATAAGGAATCGGAATACGCACCATGTTAAAACCATGAGTAGCGATAAACTGAAAATCAACTTCTGTAACATAAGTATCTCTGTGCTTCTTCAGCTTAGCTGCCAGCTTTTCAGCTGGCAGCATCCGATTCATCCAGATTTCATCCTCTGCATCTGTCCCCGCAAAAAGATTTGGCATCATCCATTTCTCGAGAACAAGCCAATTTCCCAAATTTGTTCCTCTGATTTTCTCCACTTACTGACTCCTCTTTTCTTTATATCCGATAAAGCAACCAATTATATTGATGATATCTGCAACAAACCAACATCCCATTGCCACAAACGATAGATAACAAGATTCTTCGCCACCATGACCTGCATCCCATGGAGCTACAATACAGTTACCGATCGCATCAACCCTATCAACTAGAAGAAGAAGTGTCGCCGTAGTAAGTAAAGGTACGAGAACATACATTGCCACATCGTAAAATTCTCTCTTATCTACTTTTCCAGTAATTTGAAAAATTGTGGTAATCGACGTAAGCATCAGAATCAAAATAGCTTCAATAGTAATTACAATACTGTTTTTTTCTCCATATACAATACTGACGTATCCTGTTTGATAACTCAGTGCAAAGAAAATGAAAGCAATAATTGAAAGAACGCATGTCCAACTACTTGCAGCAAATACAAACCCTTTAACGTCTTTTGTCTCAACCATTATTTTTCTCCTTTCTTTGTGTCACATATCCCAGAATCCAAAGTACCAGAAATACAGTTACTGCTGAACCAAGTATATAAAGTGCCACTGTCAACGCTGTCGCCCACCATACACTTCCATTCATAGAGGCATTTGCCCCATACCCATCAATCAACGCTGTGTCTGCAAATGTATATAAATAACGATGCATAGATTCTCTGGCAGCAGATGTCAGTACCGAATCCTTCATAAGATTTTCTGCTGAAACATTTTCCCATGCTCCCTTAGCATCTCCAGCTCCACCAAGCATAAAATCCGTTCCCACAACAATACAGTCTGCCGCAATCATATAATTTTTATCTTTTACAGAGTCTGTGATCACAAGTCCATCGAAGTTCCACTCACCACGACAAATACCCGAAATCAATCCTTCATGTGCACTTGAAAATGTAACTCCTGCTCGATTAAATCCTGTCATTACTGATTTCATTCCACCTTTTGTAAATGCCATTTCAAATCCACGAAGTTCATTTTCTCTTGCTGCCTGCTCTGTCATAAATGCTCCTACACCAGTACGATTTTCTTCAATATCATTGAACGCAAAATGTTTAGCACAAACGACAAGTCCTTTTTTCTGACATGCAGCAGTTACATCTGCCCCCATGTTTCCTGTAAGTACCGCATCCTCTGAATAATACTCATTATTTCTTGCATTATAAGGACTTCTGTGCAGATTCATTCCAGGTCCGAACCACCAATAAGCTCCAACCCAAAGTCCGTCATTACCGATAAGCCTTCCCTCTTCACTCGCAAGAAGATGACTGAACGTTGATGCCATAACAGGACTTCCTACATATACGCTTGGCGCAACACCTCGAAGTGAATCTTCTTCAGCTTCGACCGCATATGGTTTTCTTGCATCATTATATAATCCGAATCCGTAAATAATACCACCTGGACTATCAGCTGCATTTCCATGTTCTAAAAGGATTTCTGGAATGGCCGAGTTATTTCCTGTTATATATGTAGAATAATACTCAAAAGGAATGGCAGAAAGTACTTTTTCAAATGTCTTATCTTCATAATCAGTAATGCCAAAAAGATCTATAGCTGTATATTCTCCTCTTTTACCCGATGTACCGAAATCACTTTCTATATATACTTTTCCATCATAATCAGCATTAACTGCATCCGCATCATATGTGGATCCTCCAAGATACTCCAACATATATTCATTAGCTGTAACCCCTGTCACTTCTACTGGAAATGTACCTTCCCAGTCATTTCTAGTTAAATACTGTGCTCCTTTACTTGTAAACGCATCACCATATGCTTCATATGTAAAATTCATGTCTTCAAGCTGGTTTTCAATCAGTGTTTCCCCATCCTCACCAACTGTAAAAACTGTAGCTTTGTTAAGCTCTTCGAAAAATACATCACCACCTATTTCAGTTCCTCTAAGAAGTGTGTTATCCTGTTCTTTAATAATTGCATTCACCGCATCATGTGATCCATTTCCTGTAGCAAAATAATATGTGCCTTCTTCCAAAATATACGCACCAACTGTCCCATCATGACTATAGTTTGTATCATAAGAAGAAAAATCTGATACATTAAATGATACCGTAACTTCCTCACTCTCTCCTGTTTCTAAAAGAACAACATCATTAAAATCATTTTCTGAGGCCTCACCTGTTTTTCCGTAAGCAACCAGTTGAATTGCTGATTTTTCAAGTCCACTTTCCTTATCGTATTCAGTATAAGGTGTCTGTACATAAAGTTGAACAACATGCTTTGCAGCTCTGTCTCCTACATTGGTAACTTTAACCGTAACTGTAGAATCCTTCTTTCCTGTCCAATCAATATCCGTATCAATAATTTCTTCCATAAAATCAGATCCTTCTACACCATACCCAAAAGAATATGATACTTCATTATCATAATTCCACGTACTTCCACCATTATATGTCTCACCATGTGCTGCATTTGTAGCATTTCCCATACCCATTACAGTATCATAGTAACGCGTCTCATAATACTTGTATCCTGTGTAGATTCCTTCTGCCTCCACCTGATACCACGCCGAATAGGTATCGCTACTATTTGAATATTCATAAGATCCAAAGTTTACAGCAGATGGAGCAACCGCTGTATTAACGGCATAAGTATCAGCCAAATGTCCTGATGGAGACACATTACCAGCTAGAATATCTGCGACCCCATAATTACCATATGCACTCGGATTACCAATCAGCATAATTGCATCTACTGAATCATTCTGCTTCAACTCTTCAATCTCCATCGTATTTGCAGTATTCAAAAGAACAATAACCTTTGAAAATCCCTGTGTTTTAACATAATTTATAAGGTTTCTCTCATCATCTGAAAGACCAAGGATATTTCCTGTCAAGCTTTCTGAAAACTCTTCTGGATTTTCAATTCCTTTTTCCCCAGGGAAGTAAGTCGCTGCTTCACTACAAGTTCTCCCAAGAACAACAATTGCCGCATCTTGATAGTCTGCATAATCGATCGAACCAAATTCTTCAAGTCTTGAAACTGGAACTTCATTTACCGCTTTTGTATCTTTCGTATTATAATCTGCCAAAAATTCTCTATAAAGATCTATCATGTTCTGATTTACAGAAATACCCTTTTCCTCAAGTGCTTCATCTAGCCGCACCTGGAGACTCTCGTTCGTAACAGCACCAATATTTCCATTGTACTGCATGCGAAAAGACCGAATTCCAAATAAAGTAACAGCTTTTTCACCTTCTACAACAATATCATCTGCGGACCCTTTTAAGAGTACGGCTCCTTCTTCTTCAATACGTTCATTTAATCTCTCTTCCGCTGCTAATAACTCTACTGGGCTTCCATAATCTGACTGATATTTATAATCTTTAAGATCTGTGCTATGCTCAACAGCACCACTATTTGTCCCAAGAAACTCATCTACTTTGGCTTGATATG
Organism: Candidatus Merdenecus merdavium; assembly: GCA_018715425.1. GTDB lineage: Bacteria > Bacillota > Clostridia > Lachnospirales > Lachnospiraceae > Merdenecus > Merdenecus merdavium. Next base: position 14,154 of record DVLR01000241.1, on the reverse strand, counting down.
TTCCTGTCGCATAAACCTGCACTATCATTACTACGAGAAAAAGGAACGTAAATACACTTGTCAAGCCTCTGAACAGACTCATATGCTTTCTTATAAATGACATGATTCTCCTCCCTATTTCATAACAGCGCAGATACAAAAACTTACCCGTACCTACGCTGTCAGATTTTCTTATTTCACCTTAAATATCTATTTTATTTACTGTAATGCCGCAATATTATCTGTTGAAACTGTTATTTTCTGCGATACAGTAGTAGAATCTGTTGCACTTGAATATATATTGATTGAAATTTCAACTTCTTCATCTGCCGCAACTGTAGCTACTATCTGTCCTGCCACGGAATCCATATATGTAAGTGTAACTCCATCTGCCGTTGCTTCCCAATTCATATCCTGTGAAACCGCTGCTTCTGAGTCTTCATAATAGGCTGTACCATCATTATAGAATTTAATAAATGCCTGTTCTCCCTTTGCCTCTGTCAGTTTTCCTCCTTTGTCCCATGTAACAATCTTATCTTCTTTCAATGTAAATACAGTTACTGGAAACTGCTCCAATACTTCTGGCACATCTTCACTTGACCACTTGCCATAATAACTGTCTCCTTCAGGTGCATAACTACCTCCTCTTGCATTACTGTTCGAAAAGAGCTGTGCCAGATAACTAGCTCCCATATCTGGAATCTCAAAATCTGCTTTTGTAAATGTAGCTGTTACCGTATCACCATCCTCAACATATGTTCCTTCTCCAGTAGATGTAAACTCAGCATACATACCATTACCAAACTCAAATGGTTTTCCAACAGGCGTTGTACTTCCTTCTGTATCTTCTACAATATATCCATGTGCTGTCATAGTAAAATTACCATCACCATCAAGCTTGAGTTCCGTATCAAGAGCTCTCATCATCCCTGCAAGCTGACCGTTTCCAGCAAAATTATATGGTACTTTTTGTACCTCATCCCCCGACGTCGCCACATTATAGTTATATGTATATTTTCCACTAGTTTCTTTTTCTGATACTGTTTCTCCATCTTTGGATCCTGTCTCTTTCGATGTGTTTCCACATCCTACCATTATAGCCAATGTAAGTACACTTACCAATGCCATTGCTAATACTTTTGCCTTCTTCATGTTTTGTCTCCTTTTCCTTTGAAAATTTGCATGGTTTCCCCCACTTAGTTAAACTATAGTGTGTATAAATTGCACCTTCCACACTTACTGTATCTTCAGCAAGTGTAAAATTTTCTTTCATATATTCCGTTACTTCTATTCCTTTCAACAAATATAAATCAGTAAGTGTATTTGATGCACCTCCTAGTGAATCAGCATCTATTAAATTGTCTACAATATCTTTGTCATATAAGTAAACCGTTTCTATTGGCACTGCTTTAAATTCACTAATCTTTTCTTTAAAAAGTGCTATTTCATAGAGTGAATCGCATTGGAAGGAAATGTCTTTGGTCTGAAGCATTTCTGTCAACCTCCTTTTACTCCTCACATGCTGTAAGTGTCAAAATTGCCTCAGGTTTTATGTTTATTTCAGCCATCTTTCCTCCCATTCTTATCACCGCTGCTTTTTCATTTTGGGTCGTATTCAATATCACTACTATCAGTTCTCCCGTTGGATTTTTAAACGCTGTCACTTCAAGTTCTGACGTATACTTACTATATGCAATTCTTTTTGCACCTGGCTTTATAAAATGACTAAAATGCCACAAGTAAGAAAGTGTATTCCTTTCCTGCAATTCTTTATGTTTGATATCATAAAGATACGGTGCGTCACAAAGATTTTCTACATGATTCGGTCCTCCTTTGTCATCCAATACTAGATTCCAATCATAGAAAGCATGCATTCCTGCATTCATATTCCCAATCAAATCATGTGCATATTTCTGTGCATTGACTAGATAATCCTTGGCACTGTATTTACTGTATTCAATACAAGCCTCTGACAAAATAAGCTTTTTGTCCGGGAATTTTTTATGAATCAATTCCAATGCTTCAAAATGATCTCCACTGTACCAGTGAAATGCAATTCCTGCTATCATTGGGTCTGTCTCTGAATCTATGATTGTCTGCGCACGCTCAAAAGCTCTTTCTTTATTATGATCCCATATGAAAATTTCCATATCTTCCAACCCATTTTTAACCAATGCAGGATATAGATACTCTTTCAAAAACTCCTTCTCCTCTTGAGCCGTATACACACAGGAATCCCATGTCTGCACCGCAGCTGGCTCATTTTGGATGGACATCCTATGAACAGACATCCCTCGCTTTCGAAGTTCTACAATGTATCTACAAATATAATCTGCCCAAAATCTTCTGTATTCCGCCCTTAATTTCCCTCCATTACTTCGTTTCCCATTTGTTTTCATAAATGTTGGCGGAGACCACGGACTTACCATCAGTTCTACTTTTTTCCCAGTTTGTCCCTGCACTTCTTTTATAAAAGGTTCTATATATTTCATTGGGCGCAACAGAGAAAAGCTTTTCATTTCTTTGTCTTTACTATTAGACATTGCCTCATACTGCTCTAATGAAAAATCACAACTATCCATATGAATTCTTCCAAATTGATAATTCAACTCTTCGGAATCAAAATATGTTGAAATCATTTTCTTTTTCTGATATTCATCCATTTTTGAAAAAACATATCCTGCTGATTCTGTAAAAGCTCCACCAAATCCTTCAAATTTTTGATATTCTACTTCTGGATAAATATTGATTACCTGATCCTCAATTCCTGTATCTTCCACAAATTGCATTCTATGATGATCCATCTTTTTTTTATTATCAGCAAAAGTTGTCGTTATATATTCCAGATTCATTTTAAATCTCTCCATATCTTTTTTTATTTCTTTTTTCGTTTGTCTGTATTCAAAACTCTTACATTTTCAGGCACTTCAAATTCTAAATTCATTTCTGTTTCTTTTTTCCATTTTACTTTAATGATTCCCTTTGGTGTCTGAACAATCCCCTGTGCCTCTTTTAAATACCCAGCTTCTGGCTGTATTTTTACTGCTGCATAACCAGGTTCTGCTGGTTGTACGCCCAGCACTACAGAAGGTAATTCATATAAAATTAGTGCCCCCCATGCATGACATTCACTTCTCTCACCCACTTCATTTTCCACACAAGTCATAGCACCTTTATCCAACATTCTTGTCCAAATATTCCAGTACTCCTCTGTGTATTCATAAAGCTCCACCTTATGTAATGCACGAAACAAATAAAAAGCCATGGCTACAGAGCATTGAACATACTTTTCTTTATTTTCTATGGTTTTCTTTAGGACTTTCTTTCCCTCTCTGAGCATCAAAGTTTCTGTCAATATTCCAAATACTTGCGTTTGCTGACTGTATGCTTCTATCCCTGGACCATCCTGTAGCATTCCATTATCTCCTGTACAATATTTTCTCACAGCTTCCTTCATTGCCTCTGCCCAGTTCAAATATTTCTGTGCCTGTTCGTCTCTACCCAGATATGTCACTATTTCTGCCGCATATTGTAATCCCATGATAAAAAGCAAACTCTCCACCGTAATGGCCCCCATCAATGTAGCAGAAGGAACCCCTGTTGTTTTATCCCATTCTGGAGTCCAATCTATAAATGACCAGAACCGATCTTTACCATTTACCCCACCGATTTTTTGTATATAGCCTTCTGGTGTCCGATGATTATAAAAATAGTTTAGTATCCTTTCTACTGTCGGCATATGTGCTTCGAGAAGTTCCTTGTCACCAAAATACATCATGTGATCATATAACATTAAAATATAATATATAGAAAATCCTGGAATCACATTGGATCCATAACATGGATAAGAGCAATTTAGAAGTCCATCATATCTCTGCGATCTTCTAAAATCATCCATACATTTCCTTGCTAATCTATCATCGGCAGAAACTGAATATGTATACAATATCTGAGAACGTGCATCCATGGCATACTGAAGTTGTTCATAAAATGGACAATCTTCATATGTTTCATGCATACAAAGCTTCAATGTACGAAGACTCATCTCCCAAATAGGCTGTAACCTGGTATCAGATGTCTTTACCTCTGTTACAACATTCAGTGGATATCCTGTTTCTGTATAATCAAGACCACACATAACCAGCGGTTCCTTTGTTGTTACAATTTCAAGTCTAATAAACCGAAAGGTTCTGAACCAAAACGGCTCATACACCTCTGGACTATTTTTTGTTCCAAAACCACTGACGCAGTAATGATCTGTGAATCCTTCCAGATGCCCGTTTTTGTAATCCTCTCGGTGTCCTTTTACTGGAAATTCTCCTTGCACTCCATCTTGTACATATGCTTCCGACTGAAGGATTGAAATTTCAGTACCACGACCTTTTTGCACCGACAGATGTAAATAAGCCGTTTTTTCAGTTTCCGCTGCAATTTCTATAACTTCTTTTGTATACGATGGAATTTCTATTGTTTTTTTCCCTTTCAATAATTCTTCCCAATCCTGTATCGTATATTTGGATTTTCTACATACCAAAACTCTTTCAAATGTTCCTTGTTTTCTAAACATATACGGGATTGTTCTTGGAATCAGATTTCCCGGACTGACTGCTCTACTTATATTCTGATATTCCTTTGAGTCATCCCAGAACCCATCCTCATACGATGGGAACATCCATCCTTGAAGTTTACTGTCCCCTCCAGTCCTTTCATAAATCTGCAACGGAGCAAAAACATCAGATTCCGACTCAATATGAAACATATTGTCTTTTCTGCTTTTCCAACTATCATCCCCACTGATATCATAAAATTGTCCCTTTGCATCTAAAATTCCACCTTCAACATATAGTCCTGGATACGCTGTTCTAAAGATTCCATGATTTCCTTTCTCATGTTCCAATGGATATCTCAATACCTGAACTGCTAATATATTTTCTCCTTTCATCAACCACTGACTTATATCCACTTCATCTACAAACCATACTTGTCTGTCACCTTTACTCGGTCCAACTTCTTCCAAATATCCATTTACAAACAATTTATATCTTGAATCCGCAGATATTCGAATCCTTGCACTTTTTACTTTCTCAGAAATCATAATCTTTTTTCTGAATAATGCAAGTACTGGTTCATCTTTATCTTCTTCCATCCATTTCTTTAACCAAATCCAATTTGTATGTTTATCCATCATTTCACTTTCTCACTTTACTTTCTTACTATTATAATAAAGTAAGACACTTTTTTTAATCGTTTATTTTATTCATATTCACTGACTTTATCTAACCTTTTTTTAAACATATTTCTTGTTTTATGATTTAAATCACCCTATTTACTCAATATCATTGATATATTTGAATATTTGTGTTATTCTAAAACTGAATTTCATATACAAAATTGATGTATCATTCGCTATGCAACTATCTTTTAGGAGAATATACTATGACTAAACGAGAACTCATGAACTGTCTTCATCAATATACTCCATGGGAAATGTTTCATATGGAAAATCTTGGACTTGTCCAGGATATTGAAAATCTCAATCGTACTTTAGAGTATCCAATCACTGAAAACGAAAAATCCTATGGACTTCATTTACCTAATACACCTGACGTTTCCTCAAATACATTCACCGAAAATATATTTTTTACCGATGACAAAGAATGCGATATATCAATCATTCAACATGACCGATACACGCCTTCTCAATTACACGCCCATGATTTTTTTGAATTTTTGTATGTGTATGAAGGTGAATTTGTCCAACAAATTGAAAATACGAAACTCCTGATGCACTCAGGAGATTTTTGTATGATTCCACCTCATGTACATCACGCTTTAGATGTACACAATTATAGTATTGTTCTTAATATTCTTATTCCTAAACACAAGTTTCAAAATATTATTATGAACCATTTAAAGGGTGACCATATTCTATCTTTATTTTTTATAAATAATACTTATTCTCAAAATATTAACAACTATATCATCTTCCACACAAACGGTGATGTGAACATTCAGAATATCATTTTGGATATGTGTCTTGAAGTTATCAATAAAGAAGAATACTATCTTCATTTTTTAAATACACAGCTTCTTCTTTTATTTGGCCATCTTCTCCGTGATTACAGTAGCACCTGTGAACTACCAACAATAAAAACAAAAAAAGACAGCCAGAACTTTGCAATTTTAAAATATATAGAATCCAATTATGATACTGTTACCCTACATGAACTCGCAGACTATTTCCACTATTCCACTCAGCATATGTCCAGACGTTTAAAACAACTTACTGGTATGTCTTTTTCACAATATCTTCTTACAAAAAAGATGGAAGTTTCCTCAAATCTTCTTATCAATACCAATATGAAAATAGCATCCATCAGCGAGACCATTGGCTATTCCAATCCAGAACACTTTATGCGAGTATTTCGTAAGTATTATAATATGACCCCAAGTGCCTATCGTACCACACACCATAGACCTAGTACTGCCGAAACAACTGTACGAAAGATTTAAGTAAATTTATAAAAATCATTCGATAATTCATGTGACATTTTCATATGCTCCCTTTTGAAAGGGAGCATCTACATTAATACAGCTTCCTTTAAAGCAAGAAAAAAGCACTCTGTACCTCACCATACAAAGTGCTCTCTTCCCATTTCCTACTACAGCATCTTATTTAATTTCTTATGGAAGCTGACCACTTCATCCCATTCTATTTTGTAGACACCTTTCAGTACATACACCACTTCCGCAATTACCTCTGGAAGTGTGAATGCACCCCTGCAAAGGAGGTTCCCATATTAAGGTACAGTGCTTCCGCTTTTTCTTTTAAATCTGCATCCATTGGAACCTGGAATGTTGCCTGTTTTGCCATACTATCGCCTCTTCTTTGTAATACAATCGTACTACAATATTCCCTTTTTACCAATATAGATCGCTTCTTGAGTTTTCAGAGAATGTAATTTCAAAAAAATATATCTAATAGCACGAGATAAATATCTTTTCTTAACGCAGTAATCCATACCTGTCGCTTCTTAGTTGCAGAAATTTATCATCTCTAATCATTACCTAAAACATCATAAATTATTTTCTCTCATCGAAACATCCTGTATGCAAATGACCAATACTTTCTCTTCCAGGAAGAGAAGGTAGCCCTAATGAATCGTCACGGCTAAAGACTTCTTTCAAGCCCAGTGTCCACTGTACATAATCCAAAATATCTGGACTAATCTTATTTAAAATGGTGTTTCCTTTTCCATCTTCCACTTTTTTTGCAAATTGTGGATCTAAAAGGGTACCACGACCAATAGCGATAATATCAGCATATTGCTCAATGGCATTACGGGCATCTTCTTCGTTGAATATCCCTCCAACAATTACAAGTTTTGTTTTCTCATCGAGTACTTCTTTATATAATTCAGCATAAGATTTATCTGTATCTCCTGGTGTAGAAGCATACCCATCCCATAGTGATAGATGGATGTAATCCAACTCCTGTTTCACAACCTCAGCAATGAGCCGAGTTGATTCTCTATAGGTATAGCCAATATCTGAACCATGAATTTCTTCTGGGCTGATACGATATCCTACAATGAAACCTTTTGGAGCATATTCTGCTACCACACGTTTCACTTCGCTAACCACTGCTAGAGGAAATGCCATACGTTTTTCTAATGTCCCTCCCCACTTATCTTCTCTGCGATTGGTCAAAACAGAGAAAAACTGTTGCAACAAATAGTGATTTGCTCCATGTATTTCTACCCCATCAAATCCTGCTTCAATTGCACGCCTTGTAGCACGTCCAAAATCTTTAATAATTTCTTCGATCTCTTCTTCTGTTAATTCTCGAACTGGATAATTCCTAAACAAACTACTCGGTGCCACAACATCCTTTCCATTTAGATAACGGCCTACTGCCATGCGTCCCCCATGATGAATTTGCAAAATGGCTTTATTTCCATCTTTTTTTAATTCTTGCGTAATTTTTTTAGCTCCTGCCAAATGCTCATCAGAATAAATTCCTAACTGTTCTGGATATCCTGGTACATAGCAAGGGCCTCCATGTTCACTTACATAATGAAACTCTGTTATCAACAATCCTGCTGCCTTAGAGCGCGCCGAATAATAATTTATTGTATCCTCTGTTACAAAACCACCTTTTGCTCCCGAATGTGTCTGCATAGGAGCCATTGCAATTCTATTTCCTACTACTCCTCCATTTCTAAAAACCACTCTGTCTGTTAACTTATTTTCCATATATTTTCCTCCTTTTCATACATTATTTTGCATAAGTGATACTGTTAGTTACATCATTGATCCTATTTTCAACTAAATCCTTCTCTAGTAACTTCAACTTGTTCATCAAAACATTGCTCATACTATATGTTTTCCCGCCTATTTCTATGTCATCGGTATTTGATTGAAATTTTATGTTTGATATAGTAAAATCCTCTGCACCCAAAAAGGACTCTCCGTCTTCATTCCTGAATTCAATATCATAAACTCCCCTTTTTTTCTTAACCACTTCATATTCTATATATACTCCATCAACTAGTATATTCTGATCAGTAATTACCATCTTTTTTTCCACATAGGGATTACTCATATTAATCTGTCCTGAATATAATCTTTCAAAAACATAGCCATGAAAAATTGCATACTGTATTTTATTTCTAAAAATAACCATCATAAGAAAAGCCATCATAAGAAGAACGAGATATTTACTTCATATGATTATATTTTTTTTCATAGAATCCCCTTTCCAACTTTAGACGATTATATTTCTTTATATTATACCATTCATATGCATTTTCGTAAAACTTGAAACTATACAGCGAAATCGATTTTAAAAGAAATGGCATTACTATCTGCCCCTTAAACGGAAACAGACAGTAACGCCAAATCTAAAAATACATTGCAAGCAAACATATCATCTTCACATACGTTGAAAATAGCCGTTCTGATGCTAGTAGTAGGTGATTCCCTTTGGTTTCTAGTAATTCCAATTTCCTTCGGCTACTATAATCGCTTTACCACCGACTAAAATAGTGAATTTTCCATCCACAAGTTCTCCCTCAATATCCAATACAGATGGCCTTCCCATTTCACTTCCTTGGCTAACCCTGTATTGAATATTATGTTTGTTGAAGTAATTATGTTTCAACAAGTAACCCGCCAAATTGCCATTGGCACTTCCTGTTGCAGGATCTTCCAAAAATCCTGTATCATCCATAAATACTCGCACTCTCAAATCTTGATAATCCTCTGCAAACACAAGAATATTGCATCTATAGTAGTTGTCAATGAAGTTCTGGAAAGAGATATGATTTACTCGGCATTTTTCAATTGCATCAACACTTTTCAACGGTACGATAATCGCTTCTAGACCTGTTGAAACCCATTGAATTGGGTAGTCTGTCCGAATATCACTTTCATTTATTGAAATCACTTCTGCCAATGTTTTTTTGTCAAATGTCTCTCCAAACTCTGGCTCATTTTGTGTCATAATCAAATTTTCATTGTCAATTGTCACGGGGATAGCACCTGCTTTGAGATTGAGAATTACTTTATCGGTTTTTCCTTTTTCAATTATTTTATGTATGATATATGCCGTCCCAATGGTTGGATGTCCAGCAAATGGAACTTCAACATCTGGTGTAAATATCCTTACATTGTAGCCGCCATTTTCCTGCTTATCAGAAAGGATAAAAGAGGTTTCGGAAAATCCCATTTCTTTTGCAATTTGTTGCATTTCGCCTGCACTAATTTTATAATCTGGTATAAAAACCGCCAATTGATTTCCCTGATATTTTTGTTCTGCAAAACAATCCACAATATGAAATCTCATAGTTGATTCCTCCTCATTGATACTTTGCTATATTTCTAGTCCCTGTCTGCATTACATTTTCCACAAGAACACCTTCTTTGTTTTATATCTTTGGATATATTTACAAATTCCCATTTTTTAATCATCTGAAACATGGAGTAACTTAATACAAATGTTTAACCTTCCATTCTCATATCCAGCAGATATTGTTCCGTTCATTTGCTCAATCAGTATTCTTGAAATAGACAAACCAAGACCAGTTGACTTTCTTCCAAAACACCATTTATTGCAACGAAATCAACGCTGTTATCATATTCTGGAGATGTAATAACCGAATAGCAAAAAAGTTCTTCGACAAAACTGAGTAGCTTCTACCTCCAGTTTTTCCATACATCTGGTTGATCACCTAGCGTAGATACTTTTCCATTTCGCACCACAGGCGTTTTTATCACCTAGGGATTTTCTAAAATCTTCTCAGCTTATCTTCCTCCGCAATATATGGAATCAATGCCAGAGTATCCTTATCTTTGCACTCTTGGTTAAGCATATTGATCATGCCGTCATTTGCCTGTGTAACAGAAGTAAATTCTCCTTTGCTCATGCCCTTTTCTTTCATATCTATGAACTGGTATTTCACGCCACATTCTTTAAAATAGTGCTTAGCCTTTTCCATATCGATACATTTTTTCCCCGAAACTCTATCTGTTCATATCATTCATCCTCTTCCGAATCACGATTTAAGTATTCGTTCCACCTGGCATTTGTATACTCTGTCTCTTTCTTCTGCATAATCTGGTTTCGGTCACTTAATATCGCAAGCATTTCATCTGCCACTTCCTCCATAGGAAGCTTTTTATAATGAGAAAGATATCCTATCATTCTCTGAGCCGTCCAATCTGTATTCAGATTCTTTGTCACTTGATCGCAAAATGGTTCTGGATAACCCCTGCGCACCATCAATGCGTATAATTCCATGCTCTTTTCTGTCCGTGGCTTCACAACTGTCCTCCTCCTGAATTTCGCCCAACAATGGATTGTGGGTTTCCTTTTTCTTGATTTGTTACGTATTAACGCAATTCCTGTCGCAACCGACTGACAAGATTCTGCACACGAAAAATGGCATCTTCCACATTTCTCTTTGCGTCACTGATTTTCGACTGCACAAAGACATCCGCAAGAAATCCATCAAAAAAGAAATCAGCAAAGGTCAGAAAATCTCCCACATCAATATTGGGGATATATTCATCAATATCATTCAATTCTCTCTGAAAACTTCTCAGATCCTGCCTGGCCGCTTCCATGCACTGCCTGGCGTTATTGATCTTGGAGTGCTTGATCATGTCTGTAAAAAAGCCACCTCCAAATATATCCACTAATCCCCAGTTGCCAGCGCTGTTTAAATACTTCTGTGCCTCTTTGAGGCTTCTCAATGCATTTTCTCCAGCATTTATCGCTTCCTTAATTTCTTTGTTTAAATCATATCCCATAAACTTCACCTTTCTGCAGATTCGGGTACTGGAAATTATCCTTCATACTTTTTCTGCAATGCCTTCCTGATTTTCTGAACTTCAACATTATGATACAATTCCTGATCTCCATTTTATCATTATAGATTATCTTTCAATTTTGGGTATGTCATCTATCATTTCATCTTCTGAAGGAGTATTTAATCTTCTAGTATTGTAGGTTGCATACTCCTGCAATACTTTACGCTCCATATCTTCACGAGAACCCTTTACCTTCTAGATGCCTCAATGAAATCTGTAGCCCATCTTTTCCTGAATGCCACTTTTTATCTGCTAATGGTCTTCGCATATAGGATGCTGTACTTATGTTTTTGCTGTGTCAGCCACACGGTTTCATCCTGAATTTAACTTCAATCTTAATTAATACATCATCAGATGGTATATAAGAATTTGCCCACAATTATCCACATCGGTATCCTTCTAATCTTCTCTCTTAACGTAAGTGAGTTCAATATCATACCCAAGAGCTTCCAACATCTGCACAAAAGTCTTGTTCACAACACCATCCTGTTTTTTGATAATGCGGTTGACATACGGGCTTGTGGTTTTAATCTTATCCGCAAGCTGAGCCTGTGTCATGCCACTCTCTATGCATTTTACTTTTACGTCTACTTCTATATTATTTTTCAGCATTTAAATCTCCTCTGTCTGCACTACTTTTACTAAATTGCACTTATCAGATAATTTATTATACTGTATATTTATGTTCTTTTCAATGCATTTCAAAAAATAAGCATCCAACTTTCCCGCCTTATAATTTACATTGGCCACCATCAAGTGTTGGACTATTATACAATGTATAATGGTTATCCCTGTGATCGCAAACTTCATTCAGACGGTTTTGTAGTCCTGCGTAAAAATGTTTGCAGATCATTGCAAGTCCTTTCACTGATTCGATCTCAAGTTTCTTTCGTAATCTTTGCTCTTTTCTCTTCATGTAAAATCCCTTTGAGAAAACCTTTTTTCTTAGTTTTATTATGAAGGATGCCTGGATATCTCCTGTGGCAATCATTTAGTGCGAATTAAATTTAATTTTCAGATCTGTTAACATTCGACCGAAAAATAATATGAAATAAATATTTCCTAATGGAGAACACTTTAACTCCAGCCCCAACTTGGGAACAAGTAGCTATTCTGACTTCTGGACAATTTGTCCTGAAGCTCTGAAAATACGACAAAAGCTCCTATTGATTTCTTGCTGATTATTACTTGTAATTATTATCAGTGAGGAGGAAACTGATAATGATTAAAAATAAAACTACAGAGTTTAAGAGAGAATATACGAATGATATAAAATAACAAAAGAACTTTGGAAGTACTGTTTCTTCCAAAGTTCTTAATATCATTATACGGTGTTATATGTACTATCTTTTCTCCATATACATCTGTACTATACTTCTCGCCTTCCTGACATTTCATCCACTACCTTCTGAACTGCTCCAATCATATAGAGTGTTCCGAATACACAAATAATACTTTTGTTATCACTTTCCCCTAGTACTTGACACAATGCTTGCTCCAAACGATCCGCTTCTATAACTTCACCATGAAAATATTTTTTCAATTCAATATTCAACTCTGCTGATGGCAATGCTCTTTCTATTGGCGGTGTTACGGTAATAAACTTCTCCGCTAGTGGTGCTGCCATGCAAAGCATTTTTTCATAATCCTTATCTTGCATGACCCCTATGATAAACGTGATTTTCCTATTTGGAAAATGATTTCTCAAATCTCTCATAAGTATTTTCACCCCATCAGGATTATGCGCTCCATCTACAATGCATAGAGGGGCATGTGTAAGTACTTCAAATCTCCCCGGCCATTTCACTGTTTCTAATGCTGAATAAACTGCTTTTTCGGAAATCACCATTTTCTTTTTCCTCAACACCTCCACTACTTCCAATACAATCATCACATTCTCACATTGATAGCTTCCTAAAAGCCCTAATTTAATCTCTTTCCAACCTTTATAATTCAGTAATTGTCCTTCCAGATTCCCCGAAATCTGTTCAAACTGATTTCTATCAATACATCTAAGCATCACTCCTTGATCGTTGCAAATACTTTGCACTGTTTTTTGTACCGAAGATATATCACTGCCTAAGATTGCCGTAGTTCCTGGCTTTATAATTCCACCTTTCTCTCTGGCAATTTCCTCTAATGTATTCCCCAAAAGTTCTGTATGCTCTAATCCAATATTCGTAATGATTGCTACCTCTGGAGCTGAAATAACATTAGTAGAATCAAGCCTTCCTCCCAGCCCGACCTCTAACACCACTATTTCACATCCTACCTTTTGATAATGCAAAAATGCGATTGCTGTTACCAACTCAAATTCTGTGGGTTTTTCCTTCATTACATCAACATACGGTTTAACAATTTCCACTAATTCAATCAATTCTTGATCCGAAATATTTACACCATTCACTCGAATTTGTTCATTAAAATTATAGATATACGGCGATGTGTATAGACCTGTCTTATATCCCGCTTTTATCAATATTTCTGATAACATTGCACATACCGAACCTTTTCCATTCGTACCTGCTACATGTATAAAGCGAAGACTTCTTTGTGGATTTCCAAGACTATCCATTAATTCTGTAATACGTTCAAGCCCTAAACAGCTTCCTCTAAATTGCTCCGAATGAATATATTGGAGCGCTTCAATAATATTCAAACCATCACCTGCTTCTCAAGATATGGAAATAATACTTTTTTCATAGACCCAATTACCACAAACTGAACAATAGCTAAAATAATACACTGAAATATTCTGGTACCTAAAAGTGGAAGATATGGTGAACCATACAGTATGGAAAT
>DVLR01000240.1 GCA_018715425.1 Candidatus Merdenecus merdavium | reverse complement strand
ATCTTGCGTATATCATTAGAAGTATCTCATGATCTTTGCCGGTGTTTTATAATTATATGGGGAAATCTTAATGCCTGTTTTAGAAGTAGAAGCATGAATAATCTTCCCATCTCCAATATAAAGACCAACATGATCAATAACTCCACCATTTGAGTAGAAGACCAAATCACCAGGAATCATAGTGGCTTCAGTTACTGCCACACCTTTTGCGTATCCTTCGTTGATCTGTTTCTGAGTTGGTCCAGCAGCTTGGGCGTCGGCAACTCTGAGGATTTTAATATTAAAGTTTGCCATAACAGACATTACAAAGCCTGAGCAGTCAGCTCCGTTTGTTAAGCTTGTTCCACCATTTACATATGGGTTGCCTTCAAACTGTTTGGCAAAGGCAGCTATCTGTTTCCCTTTTTCTAAAGTTGCACGGTCAGCACTAAGTAATTTACCACTACTATCAAAGATATAAGTCTTGTCTCCAATGGTTACAGACCCAGTAGCCATTTTTCCACTACTTGTAATGTAATATTCGCCAATCCAGGTGCTTGTCAATTTTTGGCCAAAAGCATTGGCGTAATACCATCCATCTTCCGCAACAAACCAGAATTTTTTCATGGCACCAGATGCATCAAAGTAATATTCTTCGCCATCGTATGTTAGCCACCCAGTCTTCATCTTCCCAGTGGACTTATCTAAATAATATCTTACTCCGTTACATTCTATCCAACCAGTAATTTGTTTGCCGCTATGATAATAATACCAACTATTATTTTTTATAACCCATCCTGATCCATCGTATGCCGTAGGAGTCGCTTGATCTATAGCAGGTTTCTTGCTTTGATCCCAAACACCGTTTTCATCAACGAAATATTTGTCGTTATCGACCCAGCAATAGGTGGCCATCTTACCGTCAGCTCCAACGTAATAATTTTCGATCCATCTGTTTGTAAGCATTCGACCAGAAGCATCCGAGTAATACCATGCTTGATCCCATCTGATCCATCCAGAAACCAGTGCACCGCTTGGATTGAAATAGTATTTATTTCCTTTATAGGAAAACCATCCAGTTCTCATTTCTCCAGTTGGTTCATTTAAATAGTATCGATTACCATTAACTTTAATCCACCCAGTAATTTGCTTACCATTGTTTTGATAGTACCACAAGCCATCTTTTGCTTTCCATCCACTTCCATCGTAAACATCAGGTGTTGTGTTATCCTCATTTGTTTCATCAGCTGTTTTATTTGGATCTAATAATCCATTTTCGTCTACATAATGCTGACCATTATCAACCCAAGAGGAGGTAGCCATTTTACCGTCATTCCCTATAAAAGAATCGTTGATCCATTTATTAGTAACCATACTGCCAGAGGTATCCATATAGTATCGTGTTCCATCTAAATCGAGCCATCCAGTAACCATATCACCACTTGGCTTTAAATAATACTTACCACTTGATAAGGTAAGCCATCCAGTAGCCATGCTGCCATCGGAATTGAGGTAATACCAAGTACCGCCAATATGTTGCCATCCAGTAGCCATACTACCATTAGGATTTAGATAATACCAAACACCGTTGATGTGCCCCCATCCCGTAGCCATGTTGCCATTGGGATTTAGGTAATACCAAGTACCACCAAGGAGCTGCCATCCAGTAGCCATGCTGCCATTGGGATTTAGGTAATACCAAGCACCACCAATGAGCTGCCACCCAGTAGCCATGCTACCATTGGAATTTAGGTAATACCAAGTATCGCCAATGAGTTGCCACCCAGTAGCCATACTGCCATTGGGATTGAAGTAATACCAAGCACCACCAATTGCACGCCATCCCGTAGCCATTTTACCATCTGCATCATAGTAATACCATGTATTTCCCTCTGATACCCACTTGGAAATGTTTAAAACTTTTCCAGGAATCCATAAACCTGTTGAGTCTACGTAGTAGTTTCCGATCCAGGTGTCTGTTGCCATGGATCCGTCGGAAGTTACGTAGTAATTACCAATCCATTTGTCTGACTGCATGATGCCGTGTTCATTAGAATAATAGTAAACATTATTTACTAAATACCAGCCAGTTTTCGTTCTTCCTTCGCTGTCGATATAAGACCAATTACCGTTGGTGTAATTCCAACGTCCCGTAGCTATGGTTCTTGTATTGTTTTGTTGATTTAGCAGATCAGAGTTGGATGATTCTGAGTATGTACGCATATCTGAAGTGTCAGAGGCCATATTTGAGTTTGGGGTATCTAACACTGTATCAGAGGATAAAGGATTCTCATCTATCTCCATACTTGAAATATTAGAGTCTATCATTGGGGTTGCAAGCACATTGGTTGATAGGGTTGAGAATGTAGTCATACTTAGCAACAATGCTAAGACTGCTTTTTTCTTCATATGCACTCCTTTAATTATAAATATCATATAAATTTAGTTGTTACGGGCAGGATTTAACAAAAAAACTGTTACAAAAGTATTTAATAACCTGCCTAAACGTTAATAAAGTATTACAAATCTACTTAAGATACTACATAAATTAAGGGAAAATGTCAATAGAAAGAGCAGAGAAATGGAGAAATAGAAGAGAAATAGAAAAATAGGGATACCTCATAATGGATATGGGGCATCCCTTAAATAGTACGGTTTTGTGAATGGAAGGATCTACTTATGTTGCATACGTTTAATTACTTTTAATCTCGTAAATTCTTCTCGTTCCTTTTCTTCTAAAGCATTCTGAATATTTTTAGAAAGCACTTCGTAAGTAGGAATCGTGATATTCTTAAGAGCATTGGCTCTTTTTTGGGTCTTTTTAATACTATTAGCTAGACGATAAGCTGAGTTTTCCACCATGGATAAAGTGAGAGTCAATTCTTTCACCTTTTCAAAAGCTACTTTAGCCTCATCTAAGGCGTTCGTCGTGCTGTAATATCCGTAGGTTGGCATAGATGCTTTTTTTTCTGCTTCCACAAGGGGGATCTCGGTTCCCATGATACTCCTTGTTTTAATTCTGATAGAATCTTCTACAGGAACGGAATATGAGATCTGTCTAACATAGTTAATTCCCAATTGTATGTTGGCCTTTTGAAGTGCATCGTATGCAAGGGTAAAGGTGGTATCAATCTGGGATTGTATATCAGAAGCTTGACTAATTAAGGACATGAGCTCTCTGATTAAAATATTACGTTTCTTGTCCATGAGCTCATAGCCTTGCCTTGCAAGAGCTAATGAGTTTTTTGCCAGAATGAGATTGCCCTTGGTGGGGAATGTATTAGGATTCATGGTTTATCACCTCTTATTCCTTTAAATCTTCCGATGGCTTATAGTATTGATCTAACACCTTAGTATCGATACGGTCTAATTCTTCTCTTGGCAACATACCCAAAAGTTCCCAGCCCTTGTCTAAGGTTTCTTCGATCATACGGTTTTCAAATTCGCCCTGTCCTACGTAGTCTGATTCAAAGCGTTTACCAAACTCTAGATATTTCTTATCTAGAGGGGATAATTCATCTTCACCTATAACGGAGGCTAAAGCTCTTGCATCTCCAACCTTTGCATAGCAAGAGAAAAGCTGGTTTGCCAAGTCCTGATGGTCTGCTCTTGTATAGCCTTCCCCAATACCATCTTTCATGAGACGAGACAGGGAAGGAAGGACGTTGATTGGTGGGTAGATAGCTTGACCTTGCATTGCTCGATCTAGTACGATTTGACCTTCCGTAATATATCCCGTTAAGTCTGGAATTGGATGAGTAATGTCATCGCCAGGCATAGTTAAAATTGGAATCTGGGTAACGGATCCATTAATGCCTTCTACAATACCAGCACGTTCGTAAAGAGTAGCTAATTCGCTGTATAGATAGCCTGGATAACCTTTCCTACTTGGTATTTCACCTTTAGAGGAAGAAACTTCACGCATAGCTTCGGCAAAGGATGTCATATCCGTTAAGATAACTAAAACGTGCATGTGTTTTTCATAAGCCAGATATTCAGCAGCTGTTAAAGCTACCTTTGGTGTAATCAAACGCTCGACTACAGGGTCATTTGCTAAGTTCAAATACATAACCACGTGATCGGCGGCACCGCTTTCTTCGAAAGTTCTTCGAAAGAATTCTGCAACATCGTGCTTAACTCCCATGGCTGCAAAAACGATACAGAATTTATCGTCAGAATCATCACCAAGTGAGGCTTGTTTAACGATTTGGGCTGCTAGCTGGTTATGGGGTAAACCATCACCAGAAAAGATTGGAAGTTTCTGACCACGAATTAAGGTGGTTAGTCCATCAATAGCAGAAATACCAGTTCTAATGTAGTTACGTGGATATTCCCTTGCCACAGGATTTAAAGGAAGTCCATTGATATTTAACTTTTTCTCTGGAATAATATCTCCTAGATCATCAATAGGCTGCCCAATTCCATTAAAGGTTCTTCCGAGGATATCACCTGACAGGGATACTTCCATAGGGTGCCCTGTTAGTTTTGTATGAGTGTTCTTAAGTGACATATTCTCTGAACCTTCGAAAACCTGAATCACGGCTTTGTCCTCATAGACCTCCACAATACGTCCTATTTTTTTCTGTTGACCATCTACTTTAATTTCTACAATTTCTTCATAAGCAGCATCTTGCACGCCTTCTAATACGACGAGAGGTCCATTAATCTCACTTAATCCTAAATATTCAATTGACATAGTGTTCCCTCCTTTCAAAAGCTATGCATTCTTCTCAAGTACGGTGTCATAGAAGGTGTCGATGGCTTTCATATAATCATCAAAGGTATCTAATTCATCATTTGCAACATCATACTTAATAGAGATTATTTTTTCAAAGATAGTATCCTCTTTTAACACTGAAATAGGCATCCCCATAGTCACTAATTTTTTTGATTTTTCGTATAAATAGAGGATGACTTTCATCATTTTATATTGTTTCATCATAGGAACGCAGGTGTCTTCAGCATGGAAAGCATTTTGTTGAAGGAATCCAAGGCGGATAACTCTTGCGATCTCAATGACTAGTTTTTGGTCATCTGGAAGAACATCACTACCGATTAACTTTACGATTTCCATTAAGCTGCTCTCTTGATTTAATAAGGCTACTAGTTGATTGCGACTATCTACAAAATCTGGTGCAATATTATTTTTATACCAAGGTGCCAGATCTCCTAAATATTCACTGTAACTAGTAAGCCAGTTAATAGCAGGGAAGTGTCTTGCATAGGCAAGGGATTTATCAAGGCCCCAGAAACAACGTACAAAACGTTTCGTATTTTGAGTTACCGGTTCGGAGAAGTCTCCACCTTGGGGAGATACAGCACCGATAATAGAAACACTTCCTTCTGTATGATTTAGGTTTTCCATCATACCAGCTCTCTCATAGAAAGCAGAAAGCCTAGAGGCTAAATAAGCAGGGAAGCCTTCCTCAGCTGGCATTTCTTCCAAACGTCCTGATAATTCACGGAGTGCCTCTGCCCAACGGGAAGTAGAATCAGCCATAATAGCAACATCATATCCCATATCACGATAGTATTCTGCAAGGGTAATTCCAGTGTAGATAGATGCCTCTCTTGCGGCTACTGGCATATTTGAAGTGTTAGCGATTAAGGTTGTTCGATCCATTAACGGATTGCCAGAACGGGGATCTATTAGCTCTTTAAACTCTTCAAGAACTTGAGTCATTTCATTTCCACGTTCACCGCACCCGATGTAGATAATAATATCAGCATCTGACCATTTAGCGATCTGATGTTGAGACATTGTTTTACCAGTACCAAATCCTCCTGGGATAGCGGCCGTACCTCCTTTTGCAAGAGGGAATAAGGTATCCATAATTCTTTGACCAGTGATAAGGGGCTTTTCAGCAGCATATCTTTTCTGTGTTGGTCTAGGAATACGGATGGGCCATTTTTGCGCTAATGTTAAGGGAACTTCAACACCTTTATCTGTTTTTAATATGGCAATGGTATCTTCAATGGTATATTGACCATCAGATACCACACTTACAATCGTTCCTTCCAGATGGGGAGGGACCATTGATTTATGAGTGATGGCTCTTGTTTCAGGAACCTCTGCAATAATAGTTCCAGGTGTTACTGTATCGCCAGCCCCTATGGTCATATGAACATCCCATAGCTTGCTAGTATCAAGTGATGATACATTCACACCACGGTTAATATATTTTCCAGATTCTTTTGCAATCTCACTTAAGGGTCTTTCTATACCATCAAAGATATTATCAATAATTCCAGGACCTAATACTACAGAGATGGCATCACCTGTAGCGACAACCTCTTCTCCTGGCTTAAGTCCAGTTGTTTCTTCGAATACTTGAATGGTTGTCATGTCTTTTGTTAAGTTGATGACTTCGCCGACTAATCTTTCTTTTCCGACGTATACCATTTCTGCCATCTTAAACCCAGTGTTACCTTTTAAATAGATAACAGGGCCGTTGATACCATAGATTATACCTGTTCTATCCATTTAAATTGCCTCCGTCCAGTGAAAAGTTTTCCTTTAGTTCAGCTATTTTGCTTTCAAAGGAGTTGTCGATGAGGATGTTGCTTTCTGAAATGACAGCCCTGGTGCCCCCCATGAATTCATATTCTGATAGATAAAGAGAAGTATTTGCTCTATCTTCTAGTTCTTGTTTTAAATGTTCGTCTTTCGGGTCTATATAAATTTTTAATGGTTTACTTTTCGCAAATTCTAAAGCTTTTTTTATCTGATTTACCAATAGTTCTTTATATTCTTCAGTGGAACGATATTTTCCTACTAGCTCAAAAAGCTCTGAAAACAACATGTTTTTTAATTCGTCATGTCTTTTAGAAAGTCTTTTTTTAATTTCTAATTGAGCTTTGGAAAGTTCCTTGTTATTTTCTCTTCGGATGCTATCTTCCTCCACTTTCATTTCAAAAGCAATTTGGTTTTCTTTTTCTTTTTTGTGATCATCCAACTGCTTATTCAAAGAATATTGATACTCATTTAGTATCTTTTCGCTTTTTTGGCGTGCAGCCATTAAGGTAGACTCCTGAAAATGTTTTAATTTTTCCTCAATGGTCAAAATATTCACCTTCTTTACTTTACTGGATATTTTTCTATAGTTTAAGCCCAATGGCTTCGCTTACATAAGATGTGATAAAATCAGGCTTACGCCCAGTTCCGTGTCTATCTGGAATTTCAATAATCAATGGAAGTTTTCTCTTTAACTTTACATCATCTATAATATCTGGAAATTCCTTTCCAAATTTTTCTGTTAAAAGAATAATGCTAATTTCTTTATCGGCAACAGCCTTTTCAAGCTCTTGCTTTAAATGCTTCTTTTGATGAACAACACAGCCTTCCACTCCTGCTAGTCTCATTCCAGTTAGAGTATCCACGTTATCACTAATAAGATACATCTTCATCTATTAAAGTTTACCTAAGATCATGAAGGAGATGATGAGTCCGTAAAGGGCAACACCTTCTGCAAGACCTGCAAAAATAAGTGATTTACCAAAGATGGATGGATCTTCACTGATTGCTCCAAGAGCAGCACTTGCAGCACTAGCAACTGCAATACCACCACCTATACATGATAAACCAGTAACTAAAGCGGCAGCGATATAACCAAGGCCAGTAGCTAAACCTGCAGAGCTTGCAGCCGTAGCACCTTCAGCAGCTAATGCAGTGCTACTTCCTGAGTAAGTTACAATCGTTGCTATTACTAAGGTTCCAAAGAAGAAGAATACATTACTTGCAATGGACTTTTTGTATCTTTTTTTGTTTTTCTCTCCGATGAAATAATAACCAAAAGGAACAAAGATGCTTAATATAAGTGCTATAACAAATACGATTTTTGTTATTGTTGTCATAACTTATGACCTCCTCTAAATATAATTTTTAAAATTGTTTAAGAACGTTTTTTTGTGTTGCCATTGTTTTGGAACGGAATAAAGGGTCTACCCGTTCCTTTATAGAAACGACTGAATATTTCGTAATATTCAAGACGTAACACTTGTATACCAACAATTAAGCCTTCCATACCAGCAACAAAAATGTTACCTAATATGATGACGATCCAATTGATAGAACCACCATTTTCCGCTCCTGCCAGCATGAGTACAACCTGCATCATAGCAGCATGACTTACTGCAAAGGCACCAATACGGACAAAAGAGATGGTATTGGAAAAATAGCTTAATAGCATTTCGAAAAGTTCGAAAAAGGCCTGAACCGCAAACATAACCTTGCCTGTAGAAGAGTCACCTTTTTTCTTCTCGATGAAATTTGTTAAAGGTTCTTTCAGTGCAATTAAGATCAATGGAAGAACGAATAGGATCACCAGTAAAAATGTAGCTGGCATTTGATGTCCAGTCATAAATAATACGATGATAGCAACTGCTGATCCATAAAATACAAGGCCAGCTAAGCCATTGGTGTCAAAGAAGATATTTTCACTGTCTTTGGCTCTAATACCATTGATGATGTGAAATACCATACTTAATAATATGATAAACATACCAAAAGCTATGGCCACAATAAATACTGTATTTAATTTCCCTACAAAAGGTAAGGTAGTCATATGTTCTATTGGCCTTATCCATATGGGTTCTATGATGTCTTCAAAGCCGAAGATACTTCCGAACATAAATCCGAAAATAGTGGAAAAAATTCCAGCACATCCAATGACAGCTGCTAAATCCATCTTCTTGAAATAATATAATGCAAATCCGCCTATGGCTAAGCATAATCCCTGACCAACATCGCCAAACATAGCGCCAAAAATAAAGGCGTAAGTTAAGGCTACAAAAATAGTAGGGTCGAACTCGTTATAAGCTGGAAGACCATACATGTTAATAAACATTTCAAAAGGCTTAAAGATTTTCGGATTCTTTAGCTTAGTTGGTGGTGAACTAAGGATATCACCATCATCGTTTTCGGTGATACAAAAGACTTTTTCATCATCGGCAGTTTCTTTTTCCAAAGCCTGTGAATCTTCTTTAGAGATCCAACCACATAGGATATAAAAGATGTCTTTCCCATCTTTTTTTGTACAAGCTGCAAGCTTGCGTACATCAAAGTTAGTAGATAGTTCTTTTAGCTTTGCCGCAGCATCAACAATACGATCCTTGGATTCTACGAGAGTATCTTGCATCTGTTGCTCTAGAACAATCATTTGCTTGGAAAACTGTTCAATAGATGCATTTAATGCAAGGTAAGCCTCTTCTGGCGTTCCAGTATATTCATCTGGTAAGTAAAATCGTTCAAAATGTAAGGATGAATAAATAGCGTCAATTTTATGGGACTGTTCGGTAGGAACAAAGTAGACACCCCATATATATTCTGGATCCACGTGACATCTATAGAAATAAGTATCTAAATCCTGATATACATATTTTTTAAATTTTTCATAATACTCTTTCGCAATTTTACCGAAACGAAATCGGATAAATTGAAACTTTAAAATAGTTTCAATGGAATATCTCAATTCTCTAAAAGGTTCTATTTTTTTTAAAGAGGCAATAGCTTCGGCCTTTTTTTCTTGTAGCTCCTCATAGGAATCGGTAAGTATTTTCATATCCTTTCCTACTTGATCTATAATACCGAGAGCTTCTTGAGCAGACATCTCCACATGAGTATCACTAGGAGTAATATCTAACCGGTCTAAAAATATTTGAGTTTGATTTAATGCTTCCTTATAAGGGTTACTTTCGATATAAGGTGATAGATGTTGTACTGATTTAAGTTCTGCCATGGCATTTTCTAAATGAATCTCATATTTAGATAAATAAAGGTTTACTGCTCTGTCAATATCTGACTTTGGACCAGTGATACTAATAAATTTCATTTTTTCAACCACGAAAACACCTCCTTTTACTGATATGTTATTTGACAATATAATTGTCGATAAAACTAGGATCAGCCTTATATCGTATGATTTCTAATACTGTAGTTAATTTATCAATTTCATGCTCCTTTTTATATAAATAGGAGTTGATCATTGCTATAGAATAAGGATACTTTCTAGCATGAGTATCGTGTAGATTGTTTCTAATTGCCGCGTAAAAAGCCTCAATGGAGTTGGCCGTTTCGTTATCTTCTAATAATCTTTGATAATGTCTTGCATAATATGTGTTTTGAAGATAGTTTGAAAAGTCATCTGCAGTTGTAGCTTCAACTAAATGGGTGACATCCTCTTTTGTCAACTTGAAGTTTATGGGTATAAGCGCTGCATAAATATCTGCGTTACTCATATTATAATATTTTTTAGAACGATAAATCCATAAGATATTAAGGATATCAAATTTACATCCCTGATCCTCTGATATTATTTTTAGTTCCTGTTTTTTTAAGATTTTATTTTTGGTCTTCCAAATGGTTGAAAAGTAGTAAAGGTCTAATGCCATTTCATAATCAAAAAGAGTAGGGGACTCAACATGTTCCAGTTTGTTTAGAGGTCCATAGTATTCACATCCTTTTAGATTATTCACAAGATCTTCAATAGAAGTAGATCCTGAAAGTTTGGTAATGTCCATTTTTGAATGGCGATCAAAAAAACTTTTAAATATAGTTAAATCCAAATCGGCATCTCGATGGTCAAAGACCATTCTAAGACAGGTTTTTAATAGAATGATTTCGTATCGCTTAAAATAAAGATCTAAGTATTTTCGTTGCTCTACATTTGAAAAACGGTAAATTTTAGTAAAATCTCTATAGATTGTGTTTGTAAGCAGTTTTTCGATTTCTTGGCGATGAAGTGTAACTTCATTATAAGAAGAAAAAATCTCTTCATAGCCTGGAAGATGCTTTAAATAAACAACGGAATCGTTTATGGATTCTAAAGATAATAGTTCTTCAAACTGCTCTGGAGTAATTAGTTTGCTTTGCATTGCTTTAATTTTTGTGGTAATTCCACTATAAGATAGTAGTTTCCCCATATGATCACTCCTTTATTAGATGGCTTAGCAGTTTTTGAGCTATTTTACTATGGTTGTTATTATATTCAGATTCCATTGTCTCTACGGCACGTTCAGTAGCATGTTTAAGAGCTAAGAGATTATCTTCCTGCTCGTTTTTGAGTTTTTCTCTAAGCTGGTCTAATTTTGCTGCTGCTTCAATATCAACCTGGCGATCAAAAGCTTTCATTTGCTCTTCCATTTCTGCAAAGAGCTCTTTTTTTTGGAGATTCGTCTGTTCCATGACTTTTTGAGCAGCGTCTTCGAACTCGGACAATTGATCCACCACTAAATTCATATATCATCCCTCCTAACTTATAAGTAAACGATTCTCTAACTGCAAAGTGTAATACAGTTGGGAAATCAGATTTATTCCTTCTTTATAATACTCCTTTTGATTGAAAATACCACCGTGAAAATATATAAAAATAATAGCCTTATAAAGAACGAAAATCATAAAATAGATAAAAATAAAATGTTTATAAGTATTAATAATAAAACAAAACTAAAAAAATGCATAATATTGTTCGTTTAAAATAGGAAGGCTTCCTACGTATTAGAACATTTTAACAAGGTATATAGAAGAATGAGTTTCTTCTATATTTATGTTGCTATACTTATGTTGCTTTTTAAGGGAACCATAGGAGAGCTTAATAAGATATTCCACATAAGGAGATATCAAGGTTAAAATAGTATTGTCCTCGGATAAGAATAGAATTATACATAATAAATAGTTCTAAAATCTTTTATCACTATTGTTGTAAGTTCCAATACGTGCTAAAATAATAAGCGAATTGACATACAAGAAAGGATAATGTGGAACCATGCGTCTTAGGAATATAAAGGGATCTAGGGATATAATTGCAACAAGCCCTTATGTGATCCATGATATAGAAGAGAAAAAAGGAAAATGGAATACTGTTTTTGGAAATGATCATCCTATTTATATTGAGGTTGGAATGGGAAAAGGGCAGTTCATAATAGAACAGGCCATTCAACATCCAGAGATCAATTTTATTGGAATTGAGAAATACTCTAGTGTTTTATTAAGAGCTATTGAAAAAAGAGAAACCTTAGAGATGGATAATATCTTTTTTATTCGTATGGATGCAGAGCATATAACAGATGTCTTTGATCAAGATGAGGTAAGCAGAATCTATTTAAACTTTTCAGATCCATGGCCTAAGGATAGACATGCGAAGAGGCGTTTACCTTCAAGACAATTTTTTGATAGATACAATAAAATATTAAAGCCAGATGGAGTGGTGGAATTTAAGACGGATAATAAGGGGTTGTTTGAATTCGCTTTAGAAGAGGTGGTAGAAGCTGGATGGGATTTAAAAGCTTATACCTTTGATCTTCATCATGATGAAAACATGTGTAAGGGAAATATTATGACAGAGTATGAAGAAAAGTTTTCAAGTATGGGAAATCCTATTCATAAACTGATTGCGGATCGAGAGTAAGAAACTAAATAATTTGTAAAAACCATTAAAAGTTTCAGTGGGCATTGTCAAATCCTTAAAATCATAGTAAGATATAGATATAAATGGAAAGCATTTTATCACGAATAAGGAATAAAATAAATAAAAGTACATATGCTTACAAAAAGCGAGTGTTTATTTATGGCGAGGAAAAAAGGCGTTATAGGAGCACTAGATAAAATGACCAGTGATAAAGTGGATCTCAACAAAAAGGTATTAAAGTTCAAGAAGTCCTTGGACGAGGTTACCAAGATACTGAATAACAAAGGAAAAGATACAAAATAGAAAAGGAGAACAAAATTATGGCACTAGTATTAGATAATAACAATTTTGATCAAGAAGTTTTAAAATCAGATATTCCTGTATTCGTAGACTTTTATGCAGACTGGTGTGGTCCTTGTAAATCTATGTCTCCATTAGTAGAGGAGTTAGCAGGAGAATTAGAAGGAAAAGTTAAGGTTTGTAAGATCAATGTGGACAATGCACAAGAAATAGCAGCAAGATATCGAGTAATGACGATTCCAACTTTTATGATTTTTAATAAAGGTGAGGCTGCTGATACCATGATCGGTGTAATGCCAAAACAAGTACTTGTGGATAAAATTAACGCAGTACTATAAACAATCAAAAAGAAATGACAAAATGATACAAAAAACACTTGCAAAAGACTATTATATATAATATAATAGTCTTTGCGTTAAGTAATCATAAATATGCGCCATTAGCTCAGTTGGTAGAGCAGTAGACTCTTAATCTATTTGTCCAGGGTTCGAATCCCTGATGGCGCATTGAAACACTAATTTTGCAGACATATGAGCTGTGGGGTTGGTGTTTTTTTATTATTAAATTTCATTCATGTATTTAAAACGTTTGCATATAATTAAGAATGATTAGGATATACAATTAATTTCATTATTCTGTCAATTATTACAAGATTATGAAGAAATATGAATTATTTTGCAGTTTCTTGTAAACCCAAAAGACCTCTGCTATAATTGAAATAATACTAGATAAGGATAGGAGAATATTAATGGCGAAAAAAAGGATACGCAAAAGAAAAAAGATAGCCTTTCTGTTGCCCATCTTAGTTTTAGTTGCCATAATCATTACCATATATTTGGTGGGGATGTTTTACTTTAAAGATCGATTTCTGCCTGGTACCAAAATTAATGACAGAGACGTATCTAATTTAACGGTAAAAGAAGTAGAAGATGATATGGCGGCTGATGCACTGGTTTATATTTTATCAATTTTTGATGAAGATGGGAATAAAGAGTCTATAAAAGGAGATGAATTTGGTCTCGTTTATGATATTGGAAGTTCAATCAAAGATATAAAAGGTAAGCAAAAGCCACAGTTATGGCTCTTTGCTTCAGAGGATGATAAAGAGTTCCGTGTAAAGCTAAGCAATACATATGACAGAAATCTTTTGGACGAAAAAATCCAAAGTTTAAGCATCATGGATCCCAGTAGGGATGTCCAGCCAGTGGATGCTAAAAAAGAATTGGTAGGGGAAAGATACGAGATTACTGCCCATACTGTGGGAACTACCATAGATAGAGATAAAATCTATAACCAAATTATTGAAGCAATTGATTTGCAAAAGGCAGAACTGCAGCTAAGTGATTATGCTCAAGTATTGGAGCCTGCAATAACCTCAGATAATGCCGAATTAGTCCAAGAGGTAAATGATTTAAATAAGATTATGGATATTTCCATTACCTATCAGTTTGGCCAACAAGAGAGGGTTTTAAGTGGATCAGTCATCAAACAGTGGATGACAACCGATCAACAGGGGAATGTCCATGTGGATCGGGCTAGTGCTTACGACTATGTTTTAGGGCTTGCGAAAGAATTTAACACCTTTGGCTCGAACCGAGAATTTAAAACTTCCGATGGCCGTAATATTACCATAGAAGGGGGAGATTACGGTTGGATTATTAATAAAGACAAAGAGACAGACTATTTAGTAAACCTGATTAAAGAGGGAAAATCCGAGACGAGAGAGCCTTTCTATGAATCTACAGCCTTTACTCATGATGGAGTAGATACTGGTAATCCAAATACATATGTAGAGATTGATCTAACTAATCAACATTTATATTATTACGTAAATGGAGTACTTACAGTAGAATCAGATGTTGTTACGGGAATGAAAGATAGGTCTCCTACGAGAGAAGGAACTTTCTCTGTGATGTTTAAAGAGAATGACGCTATATTAACAGGTGAAGGATATACAAGTCCCGTTAAATATTTTGTGGCTTTTTATACCGATGTAGGTTTACATGATGCAAGTTGGAGAAGTGACTTTGGTGGAAATATTTACACCTATTCTGGATCTCATGGTTGTATCAATATGCCAGAAGAAAAGGTGAAACAAATTTTTAATAGTATTCAACAAGGTACCATTGTCTACTGTTATTATTAATTGCAATATAAAAAGAGCTGTGATTTTGCACAGCTCTTTTTTAATGGTAAATTTCTTTCAAAAGATCTAAAACTGGTTGGTTAGCTGGTAGCCAACGATAATGCTCTAGATCTTCGATAGGGACGTATGCGATCTCTTTGTGAACCAATTTTCTCATGGTTCCTCCTGTTATACTGGCTAAATAAAAATGAAGATGCACCATTTTGTCTGGATATTCATAATGAAATGAAATCAATGGACGATCTATTTCAATATGAAGATTTAATTCTTCGTATACTTCCCGTATAGCAGCAGCTTCTGGAGTTTCGCCGTTTTCGATTTTACCACCAGGAAATTCCCAATATCCTTCTAAGTGGCCAAGATTTCTTTTTGCGATTAAAAAAAGATGATCTTTTTTAATAATTGCTGCTGATACTTCTATGTTTTTCATGTGCATTCCTTCTTTAAATATGATCAGATTTCCCCTTTAGTATAACAAATGGAAAAAGGAGTTACAAGCTTAAAAAGAGGAGAGAATTGGGATGAAAGGGTTCTTTTTTGTATACCTACGATGTAAAAATCGTATATAATATAGGGAAGGCATCCCATTTGGAAATAAGATTATGGGATAGTACATAAAAAGTATGATCAAGTCAGATTAAGAAAGAATTAAGGATTCTATATTCTAAAATTAAAAATACTTTGGTAAGCTATGGTTACCTGATAAAGGTAGGCGTACTTACTTAAAAGGAGATGAGGAGAGAGATATGTTTAATATTGTAGTATGTGACGACGATAAGGAAATTGTAGAAGCCATAGAAATTTATTTGATTCAGGAAGGATACCATGTTTTAAAAGCTTATGATGGCCAGGAGGCCATTGAACTATTAGAAAAAGAAGAGGTACATCTTTTAGTGATTGACGTTATGATGCCAAGGCTTGACGGTATTAGAGCGACACTTAAGATAAGAGAAGATAGTTGTATCCCTATTATTATCCTTTCTGCAAAGTCAGAAGATGCGGATAAGATTTTAGGCCTTAACATCGGGGCCGATGATTACGTAACGAAACCATTTAATCCTCTGGAATTGGTTGCAAGAGTAAAATCTCAGCTGCGCAGATATACCAAGCTTGGGAACATCCATGCAGAGGAAGGAAATCAGATTTATAAAACAGGAGCTCTTGTCATTGACGATGATCTGAAAGAAGTATCTGTAGATGGTGAATCAGTGAAGTTAACGCCTATCGAATATAATATTTTATTGCTTCTCGTTAAAAATCAAGGGAAGGTATACTCCATTAATCAAATATATGAAAATATTTGGAATGAGGATGCCATTGGAGCGGACAATACAGTAGCCGTTCATATTCGTCACATACGTGAAAAAATTGAAATCAATCCAAAAGATCCCAAGTATTTAAAAGTTGTATGGGGAATTGGATACAAAGTTGAAAGAATATAAGGAGTTATAATGGAAAAAGTAAAATACTCAAACAGAAGTAAGATCATAGCGATTATCTTACAATTTTTCTTCGCAGTGACTTTCATAGTAAGTTTCTGTATCTGTATTATTTTTTTAAACGATGGTTTTGATATTATGGAAGGAAGGGATTTTGAAGAGACATCAAGATTCAAAGATTATTTATCAGATCAGACCAGCAATATTGTAGATTATGTGACTCAAGGAAATAAGTTTGAAGTAGATGGTGTCTTTGATGGTAGCAAAGTTGTAGATATCCGGGAGTATTTGGATACAAATCAAATTAGTGGCAACGTACGTGATAGCTACGGTGTAAGGGTAGAGGATCTTCTGCAGTGGTCTAGAGAGGGATATATTCCAGATTCTATTACCATCTATCTCAATATGGAGGGTGAGTTGACACCGTTTTCAGTAGATAATATTAGGAGTGATAATGGTTTTCCTTCTGAATATCTAGAGCCATATGGGATTTATGATTATAGCTCGGTGTTATCAGATCTTGAATATATTGTAGAAGATTATATATTCATGAATGATTATTTAATATATAAAAATGCAGACTCTCAGTATTTGTCTACACAATCTAATGTACGTTTTATGTTTACATCAGGAAGGGATTCTATTATCAAGTCTAATATCGAAGAAGGTGGCTTAGAGAACCTAAAAAAACATAGTGCATATATAGAGATAAACGGAAGCGATTTTACCGTCAATGCAAGCAGTAATATAGACGAACAGCTATATTATCACGATATGACTCGAATGTCCACGAAAATAGGTGATCAATATTCACTTTTTGTAGGAATTGATACGGATTATCCCATTCACGACTATTTTTATGATCAGAAAGTGGAATATGAGATGTGGCAGCCTTGGGTACAAGTATGTCTTATCTTAGGATTGGTTTCCTTAGTAGGAACCGTGGTTTGTTTGATATATTTAAGCTTAGCAGCAGGAAGAAAAGAAGATGGAGCACCCATCCGACTCATGACCATTGATAAGATCTATACAGAAATTGCAGCCCTTGGTTTTAGTGGAGTCATAATCATTGCAGGGATCCTTCTCTTACAAACCTTTGCTTATGGACTAAGTCGCGGGGGAATGGGGATTCTTGCAATGGCAGCCAGTGGGATTATTTTGAATATGGTTGCATTATCTGCATATTTAAGTTTAGTACGCCGTATGAAAGCAGGAAACTTATGGACCAATAGTATTTTGTATAAAATGATAAAAGCCATCCAAATGGGGATGGAGCATAGTGCATCTTCTGTAAAAGTGATTTTTTCATACGTTGTTTTCCTAATCATAAACCTATTTCTAGTTTTGCTTGGACCAGGGGGGATTTTCCTTGCCCTTATCATAGACTCTGTGTATGGCTATCGTTTGGTAAAAGAGAGTATAGAAAGAAAGAAACTTCTAGAAGGTGCTCAGAGAATGGTAGAAGGTGATCTAAACTTTAAGATCGATGGTAATAGAATGAGCAAAGATAATAAAACCATGGCTCTGGCTATGAACAATGTGGGTGAGGGACTTAAAAAAGCTATGGAAGAGAACTTAAAAGGTGAAAGGCTAAAAGCAGATTTGATCACGAATGTTTCTCACGATATTAAAACTCCTCTTACATCAATCATCAATTACGTTTCGCTTTTAAAGAGAGAAAATATTCAAGATGAAAAAATAAGAGGCTATATCGATATTTTAGACAATAAATCTCAAAGATTGAAGAATTTAACAGAAGATTTAGTCGAGGCATCGAAAGTAAGCTCTGGTAATATTGTCTTAGATTTCAATAAGATGAATTTCAATGAGTTGGTTTTACAGACTTTAGGAGAGTTTTCTGAAAAGTTTCAGGCTAGAAATCTTGAAATTATAACGAATTTAACACCTGAGCCAGTATATATTTTGGCAGATGGAAGAAGAATGTGGAGAATTATAGAAAATATTTATAATAATGTTGCTAAATATGCTATGGAAAATACAAGAGTTTATATGGACGAAGATGTAGTAAATGGATATATGTATTTTTCTATTAAAAATATTTCACAACAGGCACTCAATATTAATGCGGATCAATTAACAGAACGTTTTATCAGAGGGGATGTGTCTAGAAGTACGGAAGGAAGCGGTTTAGGTCTATCCATAGCTAGAGATTTAACACAACTGCAAGGTGGTACCTTTCACATTTACTTAGATGGAGATCTGTTTAAAGTAACTGTGGTATTTCCAATTATGTATCAGAATGAAGATGAGAACGCTTTTGAGCCATTCCGTGGTCAAGGTATGGAGCAGTATGATGACAATCCTGGATATGATGAATACGCTAGAAATCAAGAGCAGTACTATGAGCAGGGTAGAGATGAAATGGCAAGAAATGATCAATACCATCAAAATATGGACGGATATGAGGAGTAAAGTAGAGAATCATTTATAATGATTGAAGTAGAAACAAAGAAAGGCTTAAACAATTCCATTATCTCATGGAGTTGTTTGAGCCTTTCTTAGATAAATTTATTCGTTAGAATCTTCTTCGTTAAAATGTTCTTCATTAGAATGTTCTTCGCTAGAACCTTCTTCATTAGAACTTTCAATGTCACCTTGATAACGAATGTTTTCAAAAACACCATCACGGTCAAAGTGTTCATCTTTTTGGACTACTTCTTCATCTGTCTCTTCGGGAACATATTGATCAAAAATTTTAGAAAAGATAAAGGAGTTTATAAATGCTGTTAAAGAGAAGCCAACTAGAAAAAATACTAAAATTCCATAGGTAAATAATGTAGGGATAAATTGCATGAGTAAAGTTGGCCCAAATGTAATAATTAAAATTAAAACAGTCCATGGTAAGTGTCTAATAGACATAAGTAAAGCGTTCTTCATGGTGTTCTTAATAGTATTGACAAATTTAGATTGTAAAGGGAATACATAAATAAGAACAAACAAGTAAATAAGTAATAATGCAAATATGAAGTACTTTAATATGGAAATAATTCCAGTAGTCATATATTTCATAATTGCTAAATCTGCTCCAAAGATAATTCCAAGGGCTAACATGATCAACCAGATTATGGTACTTTGCTTGAAATTCTCTTTAAAAGATCTAAAAAAACTTTTTACAATATATGCTTCTTCATTTTTAACCATTTTAAGTGTTACGTAATGCATAGCTGTAGTTGCTGCACCTATTGTTACAATGGGAATACAACAGAGAATCCATACAATGTTCAGGAGCATTAAATCAGCAACCCGAGTCATAAAAGTAAAGAATTTGCTATCCATATTAAAAAATCCACCCATACGTATACCATACCTTCCTTCGCCTGTTCTACTTTCTAGCGTAGATTCATAACAAGCATTATATAGGATATAGGCTGGAAAATCAAATAAATATTATATAAAATATGTGAAAAACTCACATATTAGTCAAGTTGTATATGAAAAATTATATCCCTCCGTCATTATGACGTAAATTATTTTGCTGCCTACGGAGCATAAGCAGAACGTACAAGGGTTTAAAAAAAAGTTTGGTTAATTGGTGTATGGTCTAAAGGATGGAGATAGGATATACTGATTACATTGTAAATACTATGAAATATCTATTAAGATGATTTTAGGAGGAATAAAATTATGGCAAGTTTATCACTTCAACATATTAACAAAACATATCCTAATGGGTTTGAAGCCGTAAAGGATTTCAATTTAGAGATCGATGATAAAGAGTTTATCATCTTCGTAGGACCTTCAGGTTGTGGTAAATCTACAACACTTCGTATGATCGCAGGTCTAGAAGAAATTACAGGTGGAGTTCTTAAAATTGATGATAGAGAAGTAAATGACGTAGAGCCTAAAGATAGAGATATCGCCATGGTCTTCCAGAACTATGCTCTATACCCTCATATGACCGTTTATGATAATATGGCATTTGGATTGAAACTTAGAAAAGTTGAAAAAAGTAAGATCGATAAAATGGTTAGAGAAGCAGCGAAGATCCTAGACCTTGAAAAGTTATTAGATCGTAAACCAAAAGCTTTATCTGGTGGTCAAAGACAGCGTGTTGCTATGGGGCGTGCCATTGTTCGTGATCCTAAAGTATTCCTTATGGATGAGCCTTTATCAAACTTAGATGCCAAATTAAGAGTGCAGATGCGTATCGAAATCTCTAAATTACATAAGAGATTAGGTGCTACCATCATCTATGTAACACATGACCAAACAGAGGCTATGACTCTAGGTACTAGAATCGTAGTAATGAAAGATGGTATTATACAGCAAGTGGATAGTCCACAAAACTTATACAATAAACCAGATAATTTATTCGTTGCAGGGTTTATTGGATCTCCTCAGATGAACTTCTTAGATGCAGAATGTATCGTAAAGGGAGAAACAGCAGAACTTAAAGTTGGTAAGAGTACCATAAAACTAAACCATGCTAAGAGTAAAAAGTTAATCGATGGTGGATATGCTGGAAAAACAGTAGTACTTGGTATCCGTCCAGAAGACGTACATGATTCTCAAATGTTTATCGAAACATCACCAGATAGTGTTGTGGAAGCAGAGATCAGAGTTTATGAGTTATTAGGTGCAGAAGTTTACCTATACTTTGATGTAGAAAACTTCCCTATGACAGCAAGAGTGGATCCTCGAACAACAGCAAGAACTGGAGATACAGTTAAATTTGCATTAGATGTTGAAAAGATCCATGTATTTGATAAAGATACAGAATTAGTAATCACCAACTAATAAAATAAAGAATGTAAATATCTGAAGAGGGATTTCCTTACTTTTAAAAGTAAGGAGGTCCCTCTTTCTCATAAATCTAGCATAGGCATACTTCTAGTCTCATGGTAAGCTTGCACTTTTGCACAAAATGTTTTATATTATATTTATATTAGATAAAATATAGAAGGAATACTGGAGAAACATAAAATTATTCGTAAGGATGTGAAATCATGATATCAAGTCAAGTGTTACAATCAGCTATTGACGATTTAAGAGCCATTACAAGAATAGACTTATGTATTATGGATCTAGAAGGCAAGGCGGTAGCGACTACTTTTTCAGAGGATGATATAGAACCAAAAGATATACAGCAGTTTGCAGATTCTCCTGCAGATAGTCAAGTGATACAGG
The DNA here is from genome assembly GCA_018715425.1 of Candidatus Merdenecus merdavium. Lineage (GTDB taxonomy): Bacteria > Bacillota > Clostridia > Lachnospirales > Lachnospiraceae > Merdenecus > Merdenecus merdavium. Next base: position 727 of record DVLR01000240.1, on the reverse strand, counting down.
GACACCATTTTTTTAAGATTTTTGATGAAAGAACACTGGAATATGTATTAATATCAAAGGGATCTCACGAAGATGCTTATATGATAGGCAAGGTTGCAGTATCCCAAATTCAAAGTTTAATCATCGCCTATAAAGAACGTTTTGATAAAAATAATTTTATACAAAACCTTTTACTAGATAACCTTTTATTAGTGGATGTCTATAATCGAGCGAAAAAGCTACACATAGATATAGAAGCTAAGCGTGTTGTCTTTGTGATTGAAACAAAATATGAAAAAGACAGTAGTGCTCTAGAAACAGTAAAGAGTTTGTTCTCAAACAGAACGAAAGATTTTATTACGGCAGTAGATGAGCGAAATATAATTTTAGTAAAAGCCTTAGAGGAAAATGAAGAGGAAATAGATGTTCATGGAATTGCAAGAACATTAGTGGACATGCTAAATGCAGAAGCAATGTCTCAAGTAAGAGTATCTTATGGAACTATAATTGAAGAGATTAAGGAAGTAAGTAAATCTTACAAAGAAGCTAAAATGGCTTTAGATGTAGGAAAAATATTTTATTCCGAGAGGAACATCATCGCATACAGTACCTTAGGCATTGGTCGTTTGATCTATCAGCTGCCAATCCCTCTATGTAAGATGTTTATGAATGAAGTATTTGGTGGGAAACTTCCAGCCGCTATAGATGATGAAACCTTAATGACCATAAATAAATTCTTTGAAAACAA
>DVLR01000239.1 GCA_018715425.1 Candidatus Merdenecus merdavium | reverse complement strand
CTAGTGGCGTTGAGTATGATGTCTTAAGGCCTGAGGATATGGTGGTGGTGGATTTAGATGGTAACAAAGTAGAGGGTGATTATCATCCATCCTCGGATACAGCTACTCATGTTGAGCTATATAAGGCTTTTCAGGAGATCGGTGGAATTGTTCATACCCATTCTCCTATGGCAACTTCTTGGGCTCAAGCTGGCAGAGGAATACCTTGTTATGGCACTACTCATGCAGATTACTTTTATGGAGAGATACCGTGTGCTAGGGGACTGACAAAAGAAGAAATTGATGAAGCCTATGAAAAAAATACAGGTCTGGTGATTATAGAAACCTTTAGCAATAGAAATCCGATCCATGTGCCAGGGGTACTTTGCAGTAATCATGGTCCATTTACATGGGGAACAGATGCAGCCAATGCTGTGCATAATGCAGTAGTTTTAGAGGAAGTTGCTAAGATGGCATTCCAGAGTGAACTTCTAAATGCAGAAATTCAATCAGCTCCTAAAACATTGCTGGATAAGCACTTTTTAAGAAAACATGGCGAAAATGCCTATTATGGACAAATAAAAAAATAAGATCAAGAACAATTCTTACGAAATCCTTACAGTGTAAGGGAAAATTAAAAATTAATTAATAAAAAAGTCATATATGAATAAAAAAAACGTGATACTATTACACTTGTAGTTAAATATCGTATGATACATATTTATTACAGATAGCAAATGAAGTATTTCTTTTGCTATGGAAACATATGAAACTCATAAAGAATATTGAATGAGTTCAGAGGAGGAAAATATGATGAAGAAAAAAATTGCAAGTTTAATGGTAATCATGACAGTATCAGCTGCTTTATTGGCAGGTTGTGGATCCAATGGAGACGAAACAACCAATGATACTCCAAAGGCAACTGAAGCTTTGACTGAAGCAAAGGATGAAACGAAAGAAGAAACTGATGCAGAAGACACTGACGCAGAAGACACTGATGCAGAAGATACTGAAAGTACAGATGGAGAAGAAGCTGAATCCACTGAGTCAGCAGCAGAGTAATCTGTAATACAACAGTAAATCGGTTTTAGTTTTACAAATAATTGATAAATAAAAAGAGCATGATTCTATGGAAGTATACATAGAGTAGGCTCTTTTTTGTTATAATAGAAAAAAACAAAGAAGTGGGGTATAATAAAGGGGTACTTATTAATGCAGCTTAGGATTTCATGATTTTTACTCTTTGAATCCTAAGAAACTTAGTTTTAGAAAAGGAGAGATTTTAAGTAATTAAAAATAGATACGAATGTACTCAAATGAGATATCATGTGTTTATGAAGGAGGGGATATAATAATCATGAACACATCGAATATCACAAACTACAAGCCAAAGGATTTTGCAGATTTACTAGGAGTATCAGTAAAAACACTCCAACGTTGGGACAGAGACGGAATAAGGAAGTAAGCAGTAAGTCGGTAAAGCAAAGTATTATGAACGCAGAAAGGGCTTTTAAAAGATTTTTCAAACATCAAAGCGGATTTCCTAAATTCAAGAAAAAGGGAAAGTCAGACGTAAAGATGTACTTTGTAAAAACAGATTCTCAAAAAGCTCAACCGATACTAAATGATTTTGGTATTGGAATTGACTTAGGTATAAAAGAGTTTGCTATCACTAGCAATGGAATCATAAAAAAGAATATCAATAAGACTGCAACAGTCAGAAAACTAGAGAAACAATTAAAACGAGAACAGCGTTGTCTATCGAGGAAATACGAGGACTATAAAAAGCGCAAAGAGAAAGGAGAAGCTACTAGACAAAATATCCAAAGACAGCAGCTAAAAGTACAGAAGCTTCATCAGCAAATAGAAAATAATCGTACGGATTATGTCAATAAATGTGTGAATGAGATTGTAAAAACCAAGCCATCTTATATCACGATAGAAGATTTGAACGTATCCGGAATGATGAAGAACAGACATCTCTCTAAAGCGGTTGTTTCACAAAAGTTCTATGAATTTAGGACAAAATTAGAAACAAAATGCAAAGAAAACGGAATTGAATTAAGAGTTGTGGACAGATGGTACCCATCAAGCAAATTTTGTCATGCATGTGGTTGTATTAAGAAAGATTTAAAACTTTCAGACAGAGAATATATATGCGATTGTGGATATCATACGGATAGGGATTATAATGCAGCACTTAATTTGAGAGACGCGAAAACTTACAAAATTGCATAATCAAGCGAATGTAAGTATGTACGGTTGGCTAGATCGGAATTTACGACTGTGGACTATACAAGAACTTGTGAGTAGTGTCTGATTCATCAGAGTGAAAGCATATAGGTTGAAGCAGTAAAATTCTCGATATGGGTATATTTGTCCATATTTTGAGTAGCAGAACTATCCATGAGAGTAGGAATGGGATATGATGTTCATAAATTAGTACTGGATCGTCCACTTATTTTAGGAGGAATTAACATTCCTTATGAAAAAGGTCTGTTAGGTCACTCCGATGCAGACGTTGTTGTTCATGCCATTATGGACGCTTTATTAGGAGCAGCAGCTCTTGGAGATATAGGAAGGCACTTTCCAGATAGTGATGATCAATATAAAGGAGTGTCTAGTATGGAGCTTCTAAAAAAAGTAGGAAGTTTATTAGATGAGAAAAATTATATCATTGAAAATATCGATGCTACCATTATTGCACAGAAACCTAAATTAAGTCCTTATATGGCTGAAATGGTTCAAAACGTAGCAGATACCTTAGGTCTTACGACGGATCAAGTGAATATAAAAGCATCTACGGAAGAAGGTCTTGGATTTACTGGATCGGGTGAGGGGATATCTTCTCATGCTATCTGCTCTCTTACTTCTATTTTTTCGTATCAACAAGATGACCGAATGAGCATAAACCAGGATTGTGGTTCTTGTGAGGGATGCTGCAGACAAGATACATCAGATAAGTAAGGAGGATGCCTATGGAACTGGAAAAATTAAGTTTGGATGAACATAACGAAACAAGAGCTTTATGGGAAGAGGTTTTTAGGGATGACAGTCAGGAATT
>DVLR01000024.1 GCA_018715425.1 Candidatus Merdenecus merdavium | reverse complement strand
GAAATAAAAATTCGGGAATTCCATTTACATAAGGAGCAATGTCGTATTGCTGAAAATATATGATGATTCCATCTGGTGTTAGATAGAAATTTTTTGGATCAAATGTATTCCTTACAAGCTCTTCATAGTTTTCAAAATAAAATTCGGATTTTTCTTTCTGCCTTTTTGCAATGTCCTTATGAATATTCTCTAAGATATATTGTTGATAGGAAGGATCATCTGGGAAAAAATCCTTTAACTCTAATTGCTTTCCACTTATGAAATTCCAGGTATGGGAGGTGCGTGTAGTTGCTCCATGTGCGCCGCCCATATAAGTATATTCTTCCATATAAAGACTTGTGATACACGTAACGTTGTAAGTGATCTTATAGGTGACATCCAGTGTGTAGCTATGAAAAGGAGGTTGGTTACCTGGACGATATAAAGCACTGCTGGAGGCTAAAGGAAAAAGTTCTTCGCGACAATAAGTTTCTGTTTTTTTCGCATTTATTGCATAGTAGGAACTGATTTTCTCTCCTGCAGCAGTGGAGAAGGTTGTTGTGAAAAATGGATAATTGATGTTATAGATAAACACTGGAATGTTACCCTCATACATGGTATCTTCCAGTGTTTTATTGTATATAGTCTGCATAATTTCTCCTAAAAGAAGGGTTTCCATAATATATGATAAAGACTTTATTGATATGACACAGTATGGGCAGCGTCAGTATTATTTTTGTATTTTACTTTTTCTTTTGGGATTACGAAATCTCTTTGGGATGTGGATTGCTTCATTGACAAAAGGGGGATAAGAATTTATAATGATGTGATAAGATAAATGATTTTTCTAGTAGATAATGCAAAGTAATGAAAGGATATTTTATTTACCAACGTACTCGAATAAGAAGGAGTTTGCAAAGAATACTTCTTCTGGTTCTCCATATAATAGTTAGACAAGTAGCTGGTCTTACAATAGGAAAGTATTATAACAGACAAAGGAGTATCATTCATGATTAGAATTTTTAGAACCATAGATGGTGACATTCATCAAATTAGCGAGGCATCAGAAGGATGCTGGATTGCATTAACGAACCCATCGGCTAGTGAAATAACTCAGTTATCCCAAGAATATTCTATTGATATGGATCATTTAAGAGCACCGTTAGATGAGGAAGAGCGGTCAAGAATAGAAATAGAAGAGGATTATACATTGATATTGGTAGATATACCAGTCATTGAAACGAGAAATGAAAAAGATTGGTACGGTACGATTCCCCTTGGTATTATTATTACTGATGAATTGATTTTTACCACATGTTTAGAGGATACACCCGTTCTTGGAGCTTTTATGAATGGTGGAGTAAGAGATTTCTTTACATTCAAAAAGACAAGATTTATTTTACAGATTTTATATAAGAATGCTACCATGTTTCTTCATTATCTAAGAATTATTGATAAGAAGAGTGAAGTTGTAGAAAAAAAACTTCATGGATCTACTAGAAATCAAGAGCTAATTGAGTTACTAGAGCTAGAGAAGAGTCTTGTATATTTCACCACATCCTTAAGATCTAATGAAGTTGTTTTAGAGAAACTTTTAAAAGTTGAAAGAATCAAACAATATCCAGAAGATACGGATTTATTAGAAGATGTCATTATTGAAAACAAACAGGCAATCGAAATGGCTAATATATACAGTGGCATTTTAAGTGGAACCATGGATGCATTTGCATCTGTTATTTCTAACAATCAAAATATCGTTATGAAGTTTTTGGCAACGGTTACCATTGTAATGTCTATCCCTACCATAATATTTAGTGCATACGGTATGAATTTAAGTGGAAAAGGCATGCCATTTGCAAGCCATCCAAATGGTTTTACCATTGTAATCGTTATTTCAATTATCATAAGTTTACTCATTGCTCTCATCTTTAATAAAAAGGACTTATTTTAACATCAAACAGAATGGAGTGTACTATGAAATTTTTTAATAAATTAGAACGAAAGTTTGGACATAGAGGGATCGATAACTTGTCACTATATTTGGTTATTGGGTATGTAATAGGATATATTTTAAAATATCTAAATCCATTTATATACAGTTATCTTACCTTAAGCCCTGGCTTGATCTTAAAAGGTCAAATATGGAGATTGGTTACGTGGATTATTTGTCCACCAGGTGGTCTTGATATATTCGTGATTATTATGTTGTTTTTTTATTATAGTTTAGGAACTACATTAGAAAGAACGTGGGGGAAATTTAGATATACAGTCTTTATTTTTTCGGGAATTTTATTTACTGTTATAGGAGCTTTTATCCTATACTTTATCCATCCATTGTTGGCTTTACCAGCGATGTTTAGTACCTACTATATTAATCTATCCATATTTTTAGCTTTTGCTATTAGTTACCCTAATATGCAGGTTAATTTATATTTTATTTTTCCAATTAAAATTAAATGGATAGCTTATTTTCATGTGATATATTTGCTTTTTGAAATGATAACCAACGGATGGACAACTCGTATCTTAATTATTGCATCTTTATTAAATGTTATTATTTTCTTTCTTTTTACAAGAGATTATAAACGAATATCTCCCAAGGAAATTCATAGAAGACAAAAGTACGTAAGAGCTGTTAAAAGACCGAAAGGCGATACACAACACAAGTGTGCCATTTGTGGTAGAACAGAGAAAGATGGAGATTATCTAGAATTTCGTTACTGCTCTAAGTGTGATGGAAATTATGAATATTGCCAAGATCATTTATTTACTCATCAGCATATTAAGAAGGATCTGTAGTTTGTATTGACAAAAAAACAATTTTCATGTATGCTATTACAGGTTTAGCAAATGTAGACTTTAAGGGAACCTCTTATACACT
>DVLR01000238.1 GCA_018715425.1 Candidatus Merdenecus merdavium | reverse complement strand
TTCATTGAATAATTGAAGAACTTGATCGACACTAGTTTCCTGCTTTTTCTCTCCTTTGACATCTAATATTGCTTTACCTTGATGCATCATCACCAATCGATTTCCATATTCAACAGCATAGCGTAAATTATGGGTTACCATAATCGTAGTTAAGTTTTTCTCTCTTACAATCTTATCTGTCAGTTCCATAATAATTTCTGCTGTCTTGGGATCTAATGCTGCCGTATGTTCATCTAAAATCAAGAATTCGATTGGTGTCATGGTTGTCATTAGGAGCGCTACAGCCTGCCTTTGGCCTCCTGAAAGAGATCCTACTTTTACATCTAATTTATCTTCCAGTCCTAAATTTAGCTGTGTCAATAATTCTCTAAATTCATTTATTTTCTTCTTATTTACACCACGTCCTAATCCAAATGACTTTCCTTTGTTTGATGCCAAGGACATGTTTTCTAAAATAGTCATACTAGGACAAGTGCCTAGAGCAGGATTTTGGTACACACGCCCAATATTCTTTTGTCTTTTAAACTCTTTTCTAGTAGTGATATCATGATCATCTAAAATAATATTTCCATAATCAATGTCGATACTACCGCAAATAATGTTTAACATAGACGTTTTACCAGATCCATTGCTTCCTACGACTGAAATAAAATCTCCTGCATCTACTTTAAGATTAAAATTATCAAAGAGACACATTTCATTTATAGATCCAGGATTATAATATTTTCCAATATCTCTAAGCTCTAGCATCTCTCTTCACCTTCCTATTTCTCTTCATGCTAATTACTAAAAATACTAACAATAACATTGCTGTCACTAATCTCATATATGTTGTTTTTAATCCTAAACGTATAGCTAAAGCCCATGCTCCTTGATATAAAACGGCGCCTACAATAACTGCTGTTGTAGGCTTCACCTTTTTAAAACCAGTAAATAAATTAATACCCATGATAACACTAGCAAGGCCGATCACCATGGTTCCCGTTCCCATAGAAATATCAAAATATCCAAACTGCTGAGCCATAATACTACCACTTAAGGCAACTAACCCATTTGCAATGGCAAGACCTATAATTTTTACTATTCCTTTATCCTTTGCAAGAGAAGTTACTAATGTCTCATTATCTCCTACTGCCCTTAATAAAAAGCCCGATTTTGTCTGTAGATAAGCATCTAATAAGAACTTTAAAAGAAAGGTAATACAAAATAAGATGATCACTTGTTTAAAAGGCTGGATAGCCACTGGCAATTGGTCAAAAATAGGATTGATCACATAAGGTTCGTCAAATAGTAAAGTTACACCATTATATAATGGAATATTGGATTTACCTGCAATCCACAAATTAATACTATATAGAGCTGTCATCATAATGATCCCGGAAAGCAGATCCCTTACTTTTAATTTTACATGGATAATCCCGGTACAGATACCAGCTACTACTCCTGCTATCACAGATACAAGAATAGCTACTACGGGATGAATATTCTTTGTAAGTAAGGATGCCGTAATGGCAGCACCAAGTGGAAAACTCCCATCCACTGTTAAATCTGGAAAATCCAAGATCTTATATGTGATATAAATACCAAATGCTAAAATTGCGTATATTAACCCTTGGCTAATAAAGCCTAAAAGTGATTCCATCTCATTTTCTCTCCTTTTGTAAACTAATCAATGCTAGTGAAGATTTCTTCTGCTCTGTCTTTTACTTCATCTTGAAGGGTAACATTTAACTGCTCTGCAACCTTTTCGTTAAGATAAAGCTTACTATCTGTAATCAATTCAAACTCCATTTCGCTAGCTTTTTCACCTTTTAAAATCTTTGCTGCCATTACGCCTGTTTGTTGGCCCAATTCTCTATAATCGATTCCTTCTGCTGCTAAACAACCAATTTTAACCTGTTCGATTTCACTACCGAATACAGGAATTCCCTTTTGATTTGCTTTATTTAAAATCGTTGGTAATGCACTTACAACCGTATTATCTGTTAAATTATTTAAGCAATCAACCTTTCCAAGTATACTATCTGCAGCGTTTGGTACTTCTGCTAAAGAACTAACTCCTTCTGTCACTAAAGTAAATCCATAATCTTCAACTAATGCCTCATATTCTCTCACTGTCATTTCTGAGTTGATTTCACTTGTTGTATAGAGAATTCCAATGGTTTTAGCATCAGGTAAAATCTCACGAATCATGGCCAGTTGTTTTTCTACTGGTAGTTTATCACTTGTTCCAGTGGTATTTCCTACGGGGCTTTTATCTTCCTTTGCAAGTCCCGCTGCAATTGGATCGTTTACTGCCGTATAGACTGCAGGAATGTCTGTTGTTTTCACCGCATTATATGCACTTTGCGCACTTGGTGTAGCGATAGCACAAATCAAATCAACCTTGTTAGCTGCAAAGCTTTGAGAAATCTGATTGACTACTCCCGTGTCTGCATTGGCATTTTGTAAATCAAATGTTACATTGACCCCTTCGATAAACCCTTCTGATTCAAGACCTTCGATAAATCCTTCTCTACAATTATCTAAAGAACCGTGTTGGGCAAATTGAGAGATTCCAATGGTAAACTCGCCATCTACAGAATTTCCTTCTCCAGTCACAGTGCCAGTTGCCGATTCGCCTGGGACCGAACTTTCTGTCTCAATAGATGGAGTATCCTTGGTTGTTTCCGCAGTTTCTCCGTTTGAACATCCTACTAATCCTACCATTGCTACTACTGTTGATAATAAACCTACTAAAAATTTCCTTTTCATTTTCTTTTCCTCTTTTCTTATATTTATGACTTAAAACATAAGCGATGAGTTTGGTTCACCATGGCCATTCGTCTTTTTAACATAAAAAACGCCTCAAGCTTTTAATGCTTGAGACGGTAATAAAATCATTATTATCGCGGTACCACTCAATTTGACAAATGTCCACTTTCTCATGTACTTACATACACTCCTGATTGATAACGGGTTCGGTTCCCGACAACGCCTACTTTCAATGATTTCGGGCTGCCCTCAAAAGTCCATTCAGCTAAACACTACATATCACAATCCCACCGTCTGTGACTCTCTGTTAATTCATATTAAGCTTACTTCTCTTTCTCATCGGTTTTGCTTTTCGATGTTAATAGAATAATACATTGAGGAGTAATTGTCAAGTGAATTTTATATGCTTTTTATCAAATGGGATGTTTTATACCTTTTAGCTTACTTTTATAAATCTAGTATTGCATTTAGGACATCGAACTTCAATTTTGCCCTTTCCTTTTGGGACTCTTATCTTTTGGTGACAAGTAGGGCAAGTATAGATACGATGATAAAGGCGTTGACTTGCCATATACTTTTTAGATGTGATAAACGTTCTAATCCCGTTGGTCCTCTTTAAAAAATTTTGATTCTCTTTATACCGAGTCATATGATTCTTAGAAAAACTCCGATATAGACTTAATATAATACAAATCCATGCTAACAAAGGCAATAAAAAACCTTTCGTAAAAATAGATATCAACATGAAGATAAGACCTGTAATTTCAAGAAATTTATTTAAAGGATCAACGCCATAACTTAAAACATAGGTGCCTTGCATCATACGTCTTATTTTTTCTTTCATAAAATACCTCTATTCTACTAAATATATTTGTTCCTAGATAATAGAATACTATTTTTTTTCCTCTTGGTCAATGAACCCCTGATGAAGAAATCATAAATTTTTTATATCTTTTTATAATCCAAAAGAAAACGCCATAGTTTTATATACCATGACGTTTTTTTCTCGGTTCATTCATTCATTCTTCTATTGTAAGATTCATTTATTTATTTCGGAAACAATGGATGCCTTTAAACTTCGCGGCATGACCTAATTCTTCCTCAATACGTAAAAGTTGATTATATTTAGCTACTCTCTCGCTTCTACTTGGAGCTCCTGTTTTAATTTGTCCAGAGTTAATGGCAACAGCAAGATCTGCAATAGTAGTATCTTCTGTTTCTCCAGATCGATGGGAAACGACTGCTGTATATCCAGCTTCATGTGCCATTTGAATGGCGTCTAGTGTTTCTGAAATAGAACCAATTTGGTTTAACTTAATTAAAATGGAATTTCCACAACCTAGATCAATTCCTTTTTTAAGTCTCTCCGTATTGGTAACAAAAAGGTCGTCTCCAACTAATTGAATCTTATGACCTAATTCTTTTGTTAGAAGCTTCCATCCTTCCCAGTCTTCTTCATCCAGTGCGTCTTCAATGGAGTAGATTGGATATTTTTCACATAATGCTTTCCAATGAGCTACTAATTCTTCTGTGGTGAAGGTCTGTCCACTCTTAGGAAGAACGTAATTACCTTCTCCCTTCCATTCACTTGATGCAGCATCCATAGCAATAACAAAATCATCCACACGTTTGTATCCAGCTTTTTCTACAGCTTCTAGGATTAATTCTATTGCTTCAGCATCACTAGATAGGTTTGGTGCAAATCCTCCTTCGTCTCCTACAGAAATAGCAAGTCCTTTGCTTTTTAAAATTGATGCAAGAGCATGGAACACTTCTGTACACATACGAAGTCCTTCTTTAAAGGAAGATGCTCCTACAGGCATAATCATAAATTCCTGCACATCAATATTATTAGCTGCATGTGCGCCACCATTTAAAATATTCATCATTGGAACAGGTAGTGTATGTCCAGCTATACCGCCAATAAACTGATAAAGAGGTATATTTAAGCCTTTTGCTGCTGCATCTGCACTGGCAATAGAAACTGCCAAAATAGCGTTAGCACCTAAGTTTGATTTATCCTTTGTTCCATCTGCTTCGATCATGAGACGATCGATTTCGTAGATATCTGATACATCTTTGCCTTTGAGAATATCATGAATTGTAGTATTAATATTTTCCACTGCTTTAGAGACACCTTTTCCGCCGAACTTATTTGGATCATTATCCCTAAGCTCTAAAGCTTCAAAGATTCCTGTTGATGCACCACTTGGAGCAATGCCTCTGCCTTTGACACCATTTTCTAAAATAACTTCTGCCTCTACTGTTGGATTTCCTCTTGAGTCAATAACTTCTCTTCCCTTAACTTCGCTTATTTTTAAATTTGCCATATCGTTCTCCTTCTTTCTCTATACTAAAATATTCTTACTGTTACACAAATCACATTCTTTTATTCGTTTTTATTTTACAATAACGTTAGCTCAAGCTAACTATCATAGCTTTATTATAGCACTTTTTTCTTTCATGTTCAATAAGAATTTCTTTAGAAAATCCATGAAGTTTCCTAAACTAAAATTCCTTGATCTAGAATCCTATGATTCCATCCCTAAAGGGCTAAGATTAAAGTCCCAATTGTGATAGATACTAAGCCAATGGCTGCTTTTTTTGTGATTTTTTCTTTTAAAATGAAATATGCAAATCCAATGGATACGAGAATGCTCATTTTATCAATGGGTACAACAACACTAGCTGGTCCATCCTTTAAAGCCCTGTAATAAAACAACCAAGAAAGCCCTGTTGTAACACCTGAACATAATATAAAGATCCAGCTTTTTTTATTAATATTTTTTATTTCTTTTTGTTTTTTTGTTATAAATACCATAATCCAAGCCATAAAAAATACCACAACCGTTCGTATTGCCATTCCTAAATTAGACTCTACACCTTCAATCCCAATCTTACCCAGAATAGCTGTCATACTAGAAAAAAATGCTGATAATACAGCGTATAGCAACCATCCTGTTTTACTAGATGTCCTTTGACTAGTTTTCTGTTTTTGTATCATCATATAGGTTCCAATTGCAATTCCAATCAATCCTATTAACATATAAATAGTAATGGGTTCCTTTAAAATAATAAATGCTAAAATCATGGTCAAAATAGTGCTGGACTTATCAATGGGTACAACTTTATTTACATCCCCTAATTGTAAAGCTTTAAAATAACTCATCCAAGCTGCACCTGTACATAACCCAGACAGAATGAGAAAAACCAGTGTTTTACTTTCTATTTCTCTGATTTGCTCCTGCGATCCCACTATGAACACTATTGTCCAAGAAAAAAAGATGATAACCGTTGTGCGAAGAGCTGTCACTAAATGTGAATCTGTATTCTCAATCCCAATCTTCGCTAAAATTGCCGTAATGCCAGCAAAAAATGCTGAACCTAGTGCATAGATAAACCACATAAAAACTCCCTTCCAACTCTTAAGACTTACGAACCTTATAATTTTTCCTTATGATGTATATGTTTTACTGCTCTTTTATATATTTTTTATAATCATGATACCCCTCTTTATCCATATCTTCAAAAGGGATAAAACGAAGGGAAGCACTATTTATACAGTATCGTAAGCCTCCACTTACTTTTGGTCCATCATCAAATACATGGCCTAAATGAATATTACTGTCCTTGGTACGAACTTCTATGCGAACCATATGATGACTATGATCATCTACCTTTTCGATACTAGAGTCTTCAATAGGTTTCGAAAAGCTTGGCCATCCACAGCCTGCATCAAATTTATCTGAAGAAGAAAACAGTGGCTCTCCTGAAGCTATATCAACATAGATTCCTTTTTTAAAGTTATCATGATACTCATTTTCAAACGGTCTTTCTGTTCCATTATTTTGTGTTACTTCCCACTGTAAAGAAGTTAAATCACGTCTTAACTCCTCTTTGGATTTTGTTTTAAAAATCTTTTGACTTGGATCACTAGCTTCCTTTGCCATCTCAAACAAATCTGATCTAATATGGCAGTATCCATTTGGATTTTTTTCTAAATATTTTTGATGATATTCTTCTGCCTTGTAATAATTGATCAGTGGCTTGCTTTCTATAGCAATTTTTTCTTCATATTGATTTTGAACCTCACTCAGAAACTCTAAAATCACTTGCTTATCCTCTTCGTCAGTATAATAAATACCTGTTCTGTATTGAGTTCCCATATCTCCACCCTGGCGGTTAATGGATGTAGGATTCACTGTTTGAATATACATAGATAATAAAAAAGATAATCCAATTACAGATTCATCATATACCACTTTTACTGTCTCGGCAAAATTTGTAGTTCCTGTACAAACTAGTTCATAGGTTGGATCTTCCATATTACCATTTGCATAACCAACTTCCGTATGCTCTACACCTTTTAATTTTGATAAAAAGGCTTCTGTTCCCCAAAAGCAACCACCTGCTAAATATATCTCTTTCATGATTCTATCCTTTCATATTTATTGATTAATAGGGTTCAGGTATATTCTTCCT
>DVLR01000237.1 GCA_018715425.1 Candidatus Merdenecus merdavium | reverse complement strand
CATTCCTGGTTGCCACATATCCCATTGCCAAACATCACCATTGGAGCGTTTTAAGAAGTAACCACCATCTACCCCTTCCTGAAACATAGAAGACTCCTGTGCAATGTAAGGATTGATCCAAACACAGACATTTAAGCCTTTGTCTTTGATTCTTCTAATCATCCCTTGAGGATCTGGAAAGACTCTACTGTCCCAAGTAAAATCAGACCAATGAAACTCTTTCATCCAGAAACAATCAAAGTGAAAGACTCTTAAAGGTATCTCTCGTTGGAGCATTCCATCGATGAAGCTCATTACCGTTTTTTCATCATAATTGGTAGTAAATGATGTAGATAGCCATAGTCCAAATGTCCAAGGGGCTGGTAAAGATGGTTTTCCCGTAAGGTCCGTATAACGTTCTAACACTTCTTTCATGGTGGGACCATTGATCAAAAAGTAATCTAAACATTCTCCTGGAACAGAAAAACCAACCTTAGAAACTTGTTCTGAAGCAACTTCAAACTCCACTTTTTCTGGATGGTTTACAAATACTCCGTATCCTCTATTGGTTAAATAAAAAGGGATGTTTTTGTAAGATTGCTCAGTGCTGGTTCCGCCATCTTCATTCCAGATGACCACCGATTGACCGTTCTTTACCAATGGAGTAAAACGTTCACCCATACCATATACCAGTTCTCCAACAGACAAGCTAAGTTGCTGGCGCATATAAGCATCATCGCTACCCTTATCATAGGCAAATCCTTTCCAATGGGTTTTCATATAAGCCAAATCCCGCCAGCCACTTTTGGTCAATTTTTGATCACCTCTTACATAAGTCATGGACCAATTGGCTTTTGTGATCATCAGCCCCAAGGAACCACTATGAATGGTGATGGACTCATCATCTTCTTGAATTTCTAAAGGAAGGTTTTGATTAACATCCAGCTGAAATTCTGGTCCTTTTTCTATTCTTCCCTTATGATGCCATGTTCGCACTCTTAAAATCTCTGGCATTGGTGATGTTACTTCTATTGTTAAGTTGATCCCTCCTAAGGTATCACCTCGGTGATGTATCCTGCCAGTGGGTGCACAAATCGTTACACTGGTATGGTCTTTTTTTAAAAAATAAGCCTGCTGTGGTGTAAAACATTCACAACCTTCTTTTTGTAGCCAACACCCATTACTGAATTTCATAAACATTCCTCCTAGTATACTCATTTTTTTGATTATACTATGTAGCCTATAACAATCCTACCATCAGAATTACAGATAAATCACCTACAATATTAGAGAATCCATTTGTTCTACTTTACGAAAATTGAAATCTACTATACAATATTTGTATTAAGGAATAGAGGGAAAATGATGAATATTCAAGACTTTCTGCAAAAAATACTTTCGCGGGCTAAAATACAAAAACAGTTATACTATACCTTCTTTATTGCAATCTTGCTACCCCTAGCACTGATTGGTATTGTATTAATGCTAAACAACAAAAAACAACTAACCAAACATTACGAAAACCAAGTAGCGTCTGATAATCTAAGAGTCAAATCGATTATGTTCGATACAACTCTTAGCCTATATAATTTATCAGAAAATCTTGCTACTGATGGAAACTTACAGCATTTAATCAGTGCTGATTACCAATCCGTTGATGATTTTATCTTAGCTCTTAACAACTATACTTTCATCGACCAAATCTATAAGAATTATACTATGGTATCGAATATATCGATCTACTCTTTAAATGAATATGCCAAGCATAACTATTTTCATTATGCTACTGATGCCATCAAAAAAACACGCTGGTACACCAAAGCATCCCGTCAGGCAAACATTTTTTGGATGGGTTCTACAAGATTAGATCAACTAAATCAGGAACATTATGAATTAACACTTTACCGTAAGATTCCCCTACCTAGTACTGGAAGCTACGCTGTTCTTGCCATGAGTGTTAGCAATAACTACTTAAGGAATCGAATCGAAAATAATACGCTGTATTCTTTGATCTCAGTTAATGATGACCCTATTGTTTATAGCAGCGATAGAAGGCTAATAAAAACGAGCAATCCCGCTTATGTAGCTACCAAACAGGATTTCTACTCTTATCTTGGTAAATCTACGTATCAAGGAAAGAAGGTCTTGGAAAATACTAGCACTCTATTTCCTTACCAAGCACAAGATGTATTTTATATTAGTACCATCGATACCCATGCGTATCAATATATCCAGAAAATCACACTGAATTACTTACTGATTATTTTCCTCATCCTACTGATTCCACTGTCTTTAACTTATCTCTTTACTCAATACTTTAGCGCTAGAGTAAAGACCCTCCGGCAAGCCATGCACAAAGTTAGTAACGGGATCTATGATATTGAAGATAGCTTTCACGGTGATGATGAATTATCAGAAACTTTTAAAGACTTAAACACTATGGTTTATAAAATAAAGAAAGATGAGGCCAAAATCTACGAATCTGCCATTCAAGAAAAAGAGATCACCAATCGTCAGCAACAAATGGAATTTAAAATGTTAGCCAGTCAGATCAATCCTCATTTTCTTTATAACACGTTAGAAATGATTCGCATGAAAGCATTAACCTCTGGTAATCGCGATGTGGCCACTGCCATTAAACTTTTAGGTCGCTCCATGCGATACGTTTTAGATAATACTGGAACTTCTATCACTAGCTTAAAAAAGGAAATAGATTATATCGAAACTTATTTGGCCATTCAAAAACTACGCTTTCATGATCGGGTAAATTATTCTATTAGAATTCAAGAACATATGGATATCGACGATTATCAAATTCTTCCCTTATTGCTCCAACCAGTAATAGAGAATTCCATTCTTCATGGTTTGGAGGGGCTGGAGGATTCTGGTCAAATCGTCATTCATATACATAAATCTTCCACAGATCTATTGATTGATATTTACGATAATGGTTCTGGGATGACTAAGGAAGAACTCCATACTGTTATGAAGAAAATAAACCATCACGACCAGTCATCTACTCATAGTATCGGTCTTTATAATATTAGCAAAAGAATTCATTTAAGGTATGGAGAACCTTACGGTTTAAAAATAAAAAGTAAAAAAAATTTTGGAACAATGGTTACATTAAAGCTCCCGTTAAATAACTTACAGGAGATTTAGTAAAGAAGTTGGAGGTAATTATGAATGTATTAATTGCAGATGACGAATCTGATGTCAGGGAGGGACTTAAATATATTGTTGACTGGAATGAATTGGGGTTTCATATTTGTGGTGAAGCAAAAAACGGAGAAGAAGCACTTCAAAATATTTTAAAACTACAGCCCGATCTGGTGCTATTAGATATTAAAATGCCTCTTCTTAGTGGACTTGAAGTGGTTAAAGAAGCAAAAGCTCATGATTTCACTGGGAAATTTATTATCCTTAGTGGTTATTCTGATTTTACATATGCTCAAACTGCCATGCGCCACGGTGTTGATTTTTATTTAACGAAGCCAATTGAAGAAGATGAGTTAGAACACGCTGTTGTCTCCATCTACAACACCATTAAAGAGGAACGTAAACATCGTTCCACCTTATATCAATACCGCGAAAAAGCAAGGGATACGATTATTCAAGATATCTTTCTTGATAAAGCCGAGTATCACACCTTGGATACCCAAGATTTAAATTTAAACGCTAACGTATATCAAGTCGTTCTTCATCAAAATTATAATCAAGATAATTTTCAGACCTTATGGGATTTTTCCAGCCTCATAAGAGTAACCAATCAAGATCATAATTCCCTAGACTCCACTACCATCAACGGATATAACTTCGTTTTATTAAAAGGGGAATTTGCCATTCATCGCTTTGAAGATCTACTCAATCACTATAACAGGAACCTTCAAAAAGGTTCTCCTTTAGATTCCTTGTTTTTAACTTACGGTCGAAAGGTTTATCAGCTTTCTCAGATTCATTACTCCTACGAAGACGCCCTTTCGTTATCAAAGAGAAGATTTTTTTGTGATCAAAATCAACACGTACTAGGCTATCAACAATTACCTAAATGGGAAGATCTTTCGCTACCTTTATCCTGGGATGAAATGCGTGAGTATACGAAAAATATACCTGATTATATTCAAACTCACAATCGTACCTTGATTGCAGAGACCCTTAAAACCTTAGAAGAAAAGCTTTATTACTCAACGGAAAGCGTAACCTCTATTAAGCATTTCCTAGCCGATGTTTTTATCCAGATTAAGTCTGAGATCACTAACACCTTTCATACAATAGAGGTACCCTTTCCAGCTAATGCAACGATGATTGACCTCATTGAAAAGAAGTATTATCTTTATGAAATCATCCAACTCTTCTTTGATCAGTTTGAGATTTGCATGAATGCTGTGGGAAGCCTCTCAAGAGAAAGTGTCTTAGATGATATCGTACTTTATATCAAACGTAACTACCGAGAAAATTTAAAGCTAGAATCCATTGCACCACTGTTTGGATATAACAGTTCTTACCTTGGCAAGATTTTTAGCAAGAAAGTTGGTGAGAGTTTTAACTCCTATGTGGATCATGTCCGTATAGATAAATCCAAAGAGCTACTAAAAGATCCCATGTTAAAGGTATATGAAATTTCTGAACAAATCGGTTATAAAAATGTGGATTATTTTCATAAAAAATTCAAAAAATATGTCCATATGAGTCCTGGAGAATATCGAAAAAACTTGCTAAAAACTGAGTGATTCGTTTATAGATCTAAAACCTTATATTCATACAGACATCTAATAAGGCTGCTGCAAAATATATCGTTTTGCAACAGCCTCTAATACAATTCCTACTTCCTGTCTACTGAATCTGAACTTTAATGGCAACAGGAAAATCGCTAGAAAAATCCTCTGTTTTAATGTGAAGACCCTCCTCATCAACCTTCCAACAAACCTCTTTGTCATATCCTAAAACCTTTACATCCATGATGATACCATGAAACTCTGGCATATTTTGATCCTTTGACTTAGCAAAAGATTGGATGGTAAGTCTTCCATCTTTTGGATAGGCTAAAGCAAAGGCATAAATGTAACTACCTTTTGTCGTAAAGCGAAAATCCTTTGATGTATATTGTGGAATCTGATTATCAGTAAATTGGCCTTCTATTTCTTTTGTTGGACCTTCGCTTGACTTTCTCCACACCTTGCTATGGTATATCCCTTCTCCATTGATCTTCATCCATTGACCGATGGTTTGTAAAATAGCTAAGTCACCTTCTGGAATGCTGCCATCACCTTTTGGTCCGATGTTTAACAGCATATTACCATTTTTACTAACAATATCTACTAAGTTGCAAAGAATCTCCCTCGGTGTTTTATAATCTAAAGTATCTGTATAGCACCATGAATTTTTGGCAACGGCTGTATCTGTCTGCCAGATAAATGGTTTTGGTTCCTGAAACTTTCCTCTTTCAACTTCTGGAATTCCACTACCAAAGGCAAAGGCATCATGTTTATAGCAAATAGCTACTTCTTTTCCCCACTGGGCGCCACGATTATAATAATAGGCCATTACTTTCCTAAGATAAGGTTTAAAAGCTTGATGTTGAACCCACCAATCGAAATATAACAACTCTGGTTCATAAACATCAATAATCTCACAGGTTCGTAAAAGCCAATCCTCTAAAAATTCTTTAGTAGGATAAGGTTTGCTAAATAGATCCTGAGGATCCCCTTCTTTCATAGAAGGCCAATAGAAATCACCTCTTTTTAAAGGCTCTTTCACATCACTGTCAAATTCTTTTCCATGGGATAAGAAAAACCAGTGTTCCGCCCGATGAGAAGAGGTACACATATGCAATCCTTCTTCTTCGAAGGCTTTTTTTAACTCTCCTAGTACATCGCGCTTTGGTCCCATTTCTGCTGCATTATAGTGGGATATTTCACTTTTATACATTTGAAACCCATCGTGGTGTTCAGCCACAGGAAATACGTAGTTTGCACCTGAATCTTTGATGATCTTAGCCCACTCTTTAGGATGAAACTTTTCAGCTGTAAAAAGAGGAATAAAATCCTTTAGACCGAAATCTTTATGGTCACCGAACTGTTCTTTATGGTACTGATACTCTTCTTTATCTTGAATATACATATTCCTTGGATACCATTCATTATTGTGGGCGGCCACACTATATAATCCCCAATGAATAAAAATCCCAAACTTAGCTTTGGGAAACCATCTAGGAACTTCAAAGTCCTTTAGAGAATCCCAACTTTCAGAAAAGGGACCCTGCCTAATAACTGCCTCAATACGCTCTAATTTCTGCTCCATGTTTCCTCCTTATATGTTTTGACTTTCTTCTTCACTGAAACGAAAATCTACACCATCTAAAAAGGCCTTAGCCAGTATCATATGACCTTGGAGGTTTGGATGAACCCGGTCTGAAGATATGGCATAAGAAGGCAGATGTGTTAAAAATTCATCGATACGACTCTGCATATCAATGTAGATAAGTCCATGTTTATTGGCAATATTTCTTGCTATCTGAGCATACTCATCCACCAACTTTCGCATCTCATCTTGCCTATTACTTTCTACCATAAATGGACCTAAGATAAAAATATCTTTTACCTTATCTTTCGTTTTACAAATGATCTCATCATAGGTTTCTTCAAATTCTTTTGGAGTCACTAGATGACATTTTTGTAGCAATGCATCAAAATGTCTCCAAACATCATTAATTCCAATCATAATGGAAACGTAATCAGGGTTCATATCTAAAACATCTTGTTGCCATCTTTTATTTAAATCTAAAATGGTATCACCACTAAAGCCTTTATTAAATACTTTTATTCTTTTTTGGGGACTCAAACCTGTGAAACATGCATTGACCAAGCTTACATATCCTTCTCCGAAAGAACCCCAACCACCAGGAATGGCATCATAAGTCCTACCACAATCAGTAATAGAATCTCCTATCATAAGTAAGGTACTGTCCTTTGCTATTTTCATATCATTTCTCCTCATATTATTATCTGTTTTTAACGTATTTTTTCATCTCTTTTTATCCATTTTCTTAATACTTTACTATCTTTGCTATTTTGCTTAATTATATCACCTTTTTGGTCATTTTTGTCCCTTTATAAGATCGTTATTGTTTCTATCTGTTGATCCTTTTTACAGAAACAGCAGCTGGCTTATACCCGCTGCTGTTTCTAGTTTTTCTATTTTTATAAAAGGATAGACATAGCCCTTCTTATTCTGCACTACTATCAGATAATACTTTCATTCTGGCATCATTTTGATCTTGAGCATTTTGCATATCAACTTCTAAAACTTCTTCATATCCAAGACCATTTACTGTATCTTGCATTTCTTTTAATAGGCTGTTGAATGTTTCATCGTCTGCTGCAAAGATCATCTTCCATGAATAATCTACAATAGAAGACTTACATTGATTTCTAAGGGTTGAAATATTAGAGTCCTCTTCTGGCTGAACGTAAGAACTTCCTGGTGCAACCAATACCATATCATTTTTTTCTAGGTATTCAAGTGTGGTCTTCGCTTCCATATGAGTCTGCCAATCCACATCTAATGGCGTTGTATTATCTGCTAATACTGACTCCCATAGTAAATAATTATAAGGTTCATTGGTATTTGGATCAATATCAATTAAAGAAATCGTTTTAAAGTTTAAGGTTGATAAACCATCTTTCCATGCACCGCCGCCCCATTCGTCTGGAACTATTGTTTCTGACATTGGTAAAGCTTCTTTACCAAACTCTGTAAGAACTGGTTTACCATCAACCATCTCCCATGTTAAGCCTTCTGGTCCTGCGGCACCTGATGACTGTCCATTAATTTCTGCACCTTCTGGAGAATACAACCAATCAATAAAGTCCGCTAATCTTTCTGGATCTTTTGCTTTACTACCAATGGCCATAATCGTGTCAGAACTTCCTTCTGAATATGCTCCGTAAGAGAAAATCTGCATATCTTCAATTGGCGCAAGCATAAAACCTTTTCCTTCTTCTTTCCGCTCTTGAGTATTATACATACTTTGACCAAGCCATGGCCATGGTGCATATAGTACTTGACCATCAATATACTTATTACTTAACATATCATAATTTTGAGTTGTTGATTCTGGATCAACAAGCCCCATTTGGTTCGCTTCATAGAAGAATTTTAAGACTCTTATATACATAGATTCATCATCGATGATACTTTGGTAATCACTACCATCAGCCTTTGCCAATACGAATCCAATTTCATCGTATCCATAAAAACAAGTTGGCTGTTTTGCATTGTTCATCATATTTCCATCCCAATCTTTGAATAAAGAGATTGCATAAGCTTCTTTACCTGAATCACTCAGTGGAGCTAAATCTTGCATATCTTTTAGAACGGTAAGCATATCTTCCAACGTATCCATCTTAGGATAGTCTAATTCTTTATACAAATCCCATCGTACATAAGGTCCATAAGTAAGGTCTAGCCCTTCACTTGGTACATTTGGTGGTTGATTTGAAATAGAGTTAGGAAGTCCCCATATACCATCTTCTTTTACTAATTCGTTGGTTACAGTGATTGCATTCTCATAGTTTTTCATTATATCCTTATCTTTTAATAAGTCGGACATATCCATAATAAGTCCTGCTTTTACCATGTTTTGAAATTTACCATTGTTCGTTCCAGCAATAATTAAGTCTCCTAGGTTTCCTGCTGCTGAACGAGTTTGGAATAAAGTATCACCACCACCAGCAACGTTTGGTGCAATAATATTGAGTTCCATATTGAATTTATCTTTAACAATTTTAGCAAACCAACCAGTCTGGATTCCCTGGTAGTTAGCCAATGCATCAAATACATCCACCGTTATAAATTCTTCATACTTGCTATGATTCTCCCCCTCTTCCTGTGTTGTTCCACTGTTTGTAGTTCCACTGGTTGTCGAACCATCCTCCGATCCACCCTTTGCACATCCCATTAGTGTTGTTGCTACTAATGTAAAACATAATAATGCACTAATTACTCTTCTTTTCATCTCATTTCCTCCATTTTCTTATATTATAAAATTGAAATTACCAAGATTCAATCAACCTTTTACTGATCCGATCATAATTCCTTTCACAAAGTATCTTTGGAACATAGGATAGACAAATAAGATTGGTAATACCACAATGACAGATACCGTCATCCTAATAGATGTTACTGTTTGCTGTGTAGCTAAAGTGGCCATGTTTAAGGCTGCTCCAGTATTATTTTTTACCATAGATGCTAAGGAACTTGCCTGATTAATATATTGATATAACAAATACTGAAGTGAATATAACTTTTGATCTGTTATATAAATTAACGTGTCTTGGAATGAGTTCCACTGAGCTACAGCCGCAAAAATTGCAATGGTTGCCAAAATCGGTGTACTGGTTGGTAAAATAATTTTAAAAAATACTCTTAGGATTCCTGCTCCATCCATTTCCGCAGCCTCTTGTAGAGATTTTGGAATGGATTCCATATAGGTTTTTACCAAAATAATATTAAATGGTTGAACGATGGCTGGAATAATATAAACCCAAAATGAATT
>DVLR01000023.1 GCA_018715425.1 Candidatus Merdenecus merdavium | reverse complement strand
ATCTATTATTTTCTAAAATTCCATCACTTCGCATGGATCTACATGTAACAGAAATACTGTATCTTAGATCAAAAAATGCAAAGAACTTTAGATATGAATACGGTTATAACCCGATACATATCTTAAAACTCTTTGCATAATGATTCTTTAAATATTCTGTTTATTGCTCATTCGATTGCTTAACTTTGCAAACTCCTCTAAGGTAAGGGCTTCTCCTCTAATGTTTTCACTTAGTCCAAGCTCCTTCATACACTCCATGATCTGATTTTTTTCCATAGTTATCTCTGGTGAATTGTTAAGCCCATTGATTAAGGTTTTACGCCTTTGGTTAAAAGAGGCTCGAATGATTTTAAATAGCAGCTTTTCATCTTCTACTTGTACAACAGGCTCTATATGTTTTTTTAACCTGATGACTGCACTTCCTACCTTAGGCCTTGGAATAAAACAATTTGGTGGTACATTAGCTACAATATAAGGGCTTGAATAAAACTGCACAGCTAAAGATAAAGCTCCATAGTCTTTCGTTCCAGGACCCGACTGCATCCTTTGAGCCACTTCCTTTTGAACCATAACCGTAATGCTATCTATAGGAACCTTGCTTTCAAATAAGCCCATAATAATTGGTGTAGTGATATAATAAGGGAGATTTGCTACTACTTTTATGGGACGGCCCTGATTTTTCTCTTCCACTAGCTGTTTTATATCTACCTTTAATATATCTTGGTTCAATATAGATACATTATCGTATTCTGATAAGGTATCTTTTAAAATAGGAATCAGGGTCTTATCGATTTCCACAGCCATAACCTGGCGACTGTTTTCTGCCAAATACTGAGTCATGGTTCCTATGCCCGGCCCGATTTCTAACACAAAATCTTCTTTCGTTATTTCAGATGAGCGAATAATCTTTTCTAGCACACTAGTATCAATTAAAAAGTTTTGCCCAAACTTTTTTTGAAATACAAAATTATATTTATTTAATACCTCAATGGTATTTCTAGGATCTCCTAATGTAGCCATCATCTACCCCTCTTTAAAAAATAGCCTTTTGGCATTTTGATTTGTAACCTTCATCACTTCTTCTTCGGTTATTCCCTTAAGATGCGCAATCTCTTTTACGATATAAGGAATGTTAAAAGAAGAGTTTCTCTTTCCCCTAAATGGCTCTGGTGACAAATAAGGAGAATCTGTTTCTAAAACAATGTATTCTAAAGGTATATATTCTACTGTCTCCTTTAAATGTCTACCATTTTTAAAGGTAACTACGCCTCCAACACCTAAAAAATACCCCATTTTTACAAATTCTTTAGCCATTTCTTTACTATATCCATAACAATGAATAATACCCCCTAGATCTTCTGCTTTTGAACTTTTCATCACATCTAAGGTATCTTTTCCTGCATCTCTACTGTGAACAATAATTGGAAGCTTTACTTCCCTTGCCAAATCCATCTGTCTTTCAAACCAGTGTTTTTGAACGGCACTCTCTTGCTTATTCCAATAGTAATCTAAACCTATTTCTCCTATGGCTACTATCTTATCAAGAGCACATTGTTTTTTTAACCAATCCATCTTAGTTTCATCAAGCTCTCCTACTTCATCTGGATGAACTCCAACAGCACCATATAAATATGGATACTGTTTGGTTAATTCCACTGTCCGTTTGCTGCTTGCTATATCTGCACCAATATTTACCACATACTCAATTCCATGGTTTCTCATGTTGCTTAATATTTCATCTCTGTCGGTATCAAATGCCTCATCATCATAGTGGGCGTGAGTTTCAAAAATCATCCTTATCCTCATTTCTTTTAAACCTTGTATTAACAGATCTCTGCTCCCGATGGCATATCCTTTTCAGGAACTACTAGAGCTAGTTCCCCTTTCTCATTTTCTGCACATAGTAACATTCCCTCAGATAACACTCCTGCTAACTTAGCTGGTTTTAAGTTTACAAGAACCATAACTTTTTTGCCTATCATTTCTTCTGGAGTGTAGTAGGCCTTAATTCCAGATACAATTTGTTTCACCTTACTACCTACTTTTACTTGTGAACAAAGAAGTTTTTTAGATTTTTTTACTTCCTCGCAAGCAATGATTTCTCCAACTTGGAATTGCATTTTCATAAAGTCATCGTATAAAATTTCATCCTTTGGTTCAAGATCAATCACGGAATCATCTTCCACCTCACCATCATTACCTTTAGCTACTTGGATTTCATGGTTTTTATCCAAGACTTCCTGAAGATCTAAACGAGCAAATAGGATTTCTGGTTTGTCTGATACCCTCGTTCCAGATTCATATAATCCGAAGGACTTAAGCTCTTCTAAGGTACGTTTTTTGGCATTTAATTGACTTAAAATCTTTTCACTGGTTTCTGGTAAGAAGGAATACAGAAGGTTTGCTCCAATGGAAATACCCTCCACTAGGTTGTAAAGTACCGTTGAAAGACGATCTAACTGCTCCTCGTCTTTTGCCAAAATCCAAGGAGTTGTTTCGTCAATATACTTATTGCAACGTTTAAATAAGTAGAATACTTCTGTTATAGCATCTGCTACACGAAGCTGATCCATTTTAGAGGCTACTTTATCTATGGTACCTACAACAACTGCTTTTAAATCTTCATCTACATCATCAGTAACTTGTTTATCTTCCACAATGCCACCAAAATATTTGTTGGACATAGATATGGTTCTATTTACCAGATTTCCTAATGTGTTTGCAAGCTCTGAGTTGATTCTTTCTACCATTAATTCTATAGAAATGACTCCGTCGTTATCAAATGGCATTTCATGGAGTACGAAGTAACGTACAGCATCTACACCGAATAGTTCAACTAAATCATCTGCATATAATACATTTCCTTTAGATTTGCTCATCTTTCCATCTCCTTGTAATAACCAAGGATGTCCAAAAACTTGTTTTGGCAATGGCAGATCAAGGGCCATTAAAAAGATTGGCCAGTAAATCGTATGGAAACGGATAATATCTTTACCTATTAAATGTAAGTCTGCTGGCCAATTCTTCTCATAAAGATCTCCATGGTTTCCATCTACATCATAACCGAGTCCTGTAATATAGTTCGTTAATGCATCTAACCAAACGTAGACAACGTGATCTGGATCAAAATCTACTGGTATGCCCCATTTAAAAGACGTTCTAGATACGCAAAGATCCTGAAGTCCTGGCAATAAGAAATTATTCATCATTTCATTCTTTCTGGATACAGGCTGAATGAATTCTGGATGATTATTTATATGTTCAATCAAACGATCTGCGTATTTACTCATTTTAAAAAAGTAAGCATCTTCTTTTGCTGGCTGTACTTCTCTTCCGCAATCAGGACATTTACCATCTACCAATTGAGATTCTGTAAAAAAAGATTCGCATGGAGTACAGTACATTCCTTCGTAAAATCCTTTATATATATCTCCTTGATCATACATCTTTTTAAACATCTTCTGCACTTGTTTTTCGTGGTAATCATCAGTAGTACGAATAAAGTAATCGTAAGACGTATTCATTAAATCCCAGATTCCTTGAATGGTTTCTGCAATTTTATCAACATACTCTTTTGGAGAAACTCCAGCTTCTAATGCTTTTTCTTCAATTTTCTGGCCATGTTCATCAGTACCAGTCTGAAAGTATACCTCAAAGCCTTGCTCTCTTTTAAATCTTGCAATACTGTCTGCTAAGACAATCTCATATGTGTTTCCAATATGGGGCTTTCCTGATGTATAGGCAATGGCCGTTGTTAAATAATATTTTTGTTTTTCCATGTTATTTCTTCCTTTCTATTTTTACATTTTATTACGATCTGAATGTCAAAGACATCCAGAGAACCATCTTTAGTTTTTGCCATGATCAATCTTATTAAAACATGTCAAAAAAAACCGCCCCCTCTTATTCTTTAAGAGAAGACGGGAGTACCCGCGTTACCACTTCTATTATTTATTTCTCACGAAATAAATCACTCATGAAGTACCATCTAGTACCTCTTCGCTATAACAGGCGAACCTGTCGCAGCCTTACACGTTCCATGCTCGGTGCGCCGCTCAAAAGCCATCTTCAGCCAGTTCTCTTACATTCCTCTCAGCGTTGTAATCTCTTACTTGGAATTTCTCTGTAATAAGATCAAAGACTTACTCTCTTCATCATTGCATTTTCTATAAAGATAGCCTAACACAGGGATTCTTGGCTGTCAAGGACTTAGTTTTTTCGTGTTCTTTTCTTAGGATCCCTTATTTTTTTCATTGTCTTGTTTATGTTTTAAACCTTTCGCCGATTTA
>DVLR01000236.1 GCA_018715425.1 Candidatus Merdenecus merdavium | reverse complement strand
ATAATTTTTGATAAACGTCAATATTACCAAGTGTATTTATGATCGGACGGGGAATGGGATAGAAAGGGGACGATTCTCTTATCCCATATCTGCCGTATACTTGCATTCTTCCTGTGGAGCAATTGAGCCACTTCCCTTAACTCTGCCTTAGCTAACTTATTAAATAGAATCCCTTATAATTCTTTTGAACAAATTCTTCTAACTCGTAGTCTAAAGGCCTCTTTCTTTCATCCTCTTTATGTTCTATGTTCAAATTAGATTCCTTGGACATAAACTTTATATACTTTTCCTTACTACCAAGGACTTCATGAATAAAATATATATCCGTTAGATCAAAGGGACTATAACCTAAGTAAGCTTTATAAATGGAGTGAGGATAGTCTGCCATTGAGTCCACAAGACCCGCCTTTAGGGGGTTCTGATGAACATACGCCAGTACTTGCAACAAATACTCGTCACTTTCAATACATTTACTATAAAATCGACTCTTAAATAAAAGTTTTTCGCGCTGATGCTTTTTATTCTGGTAATATACATACTTCACCAGAATCGACTTGAGAGTCCCAGCAAGATTCTCCTTTTCAAGCAAGACGAAATGAAATAGTTATGTATCAAACAATAAGAATACAGAGCAAAATCATTTTTTCTTTGGCTCGGCGAACATAATGTAGGAAGTTTTTTTGTATACAAAATCTAAAAATATATTCCTCCTATCAATCCCTCTAGACATTACATGATAGACTCCTCTTTCGCTTTGCTGTCTTGTCATATCTTTTCACCTCTAAAGTATTATACCTTTGGGAAATTAGAACCGTCCCCTATGTTATGATTTATGGATCTTTCCCTATCAAAACCTTGGGGATATCTTGTCCTCAGCTTATCAATGTTTCCCTCCATAACACTTTCCAAGTCCACGCCTAATCCTTCTGCCATGATTGCAATATACCAACATATATCCCCTAGCTCTTCGATTAAGTCTTCCTCCTTCAAGGAATGTCCTTGAAACAAATATTTCTTTATATAATCGGCGACTTCCTCGGTTTCTCCACTTAAACCTAGGGCACCGTTTAGGAGTAAGTCCTCTTTGCTTTCCTTACTTGCAGTTCTCATGGCTAATTTTTGGTATTCATTTATCTTCATGTTTTTCATTCCCTCCTCATCAGGATCTTATGCTTCTCAATATCAGTCAAAGTTTAGACCACCCATTCATATAAGATATACTGATCATTCCAATCCCTAATATTTTGTCCAACTAAATAAATAGAGACCGGCATATTTTACTTCCTCTTTTGCCCCCATATAGGTGAAATAATCTCTGTACTCTCAGATAAATCCTTCAACATGTATGTAAGATTCTTTCCCTTTTTATAATTTCTCCTATCTTCTTTATTAAAGTGGTCAAAGTGCTTGCAATAGTAAATTAATAAAAAAGATATTAGATATCGGAACGAATGGGTCTTCTTTACCAGAACGTATTTGAAAAAAGATTTCATAGGCTGAAACAATGTAATACCCAATAGTAAACAGCAGAAACCATTGTTTATAGGAGTCTGCTTGTTTTAGAAAAGACAAAAAGATGGTCACTCCTATCAGGTAAACAGCGGTTATAATTCGGTATTTTTTCTCATCTGTAATTTCTGCTTTCCTAAATAACTTGGTGTCAAACTACTGTATTACGTGTCAATTGTTTGTCGACCACTATGACAATTTAATCTTGTCTATTTACATGAGATGAGAGAATCAAAAAGGAGACAAACTCTTTCTATCATTCTTTTCTTCCTCCTACTAATCAAAATATATCATAATTACTAGTCTTCAAGGAAGAAAAATAAGCAATATGGAGTTATCAAAATTTCATAGAAAGGAAGATATATAAAAATCGGCACAAAGGAATTAAACCTTCATGCCTATTAAATATTGAAAATTAAACTTTCGAATTAAACTACCTAAAAGCCTATCTTTTTACAACTGAAATTATTTTCCTGTCCATTCTGCTACTTTGTCTGGATTCGCATCTACCCAGTCTCTGGCTGCATCGGCTGGATCTTTTCCTTCAGATATTTCTAGCATTACCGCTTCCATATCTTCAATTGACCAGTTGAAGTTATCAAGAACGGTGTAAACTTCTGGCATATCTTCTTTTAGTCCCTTACGAGCCATAGTCTTAATTTCTTCTGCTCCACCAAATACTTCCTTTGGATCTTCTAAATATTTAAGATCATAAGTGGCGAATTTCCAGTGTGGAGACCATCCTGTTACAATTATATCTTCTTCATTTTGGATAGCTTGATCTAGGGCTGTTACCATGGCGCCAGAAGAAGAAGGCGTTAATTCCCATCCGTCAAGATTTTCGTATTCTGTTAGGGCCTTTTCTGCTGCCCCTACAACACCTGCACCAGCTTCAATACCAGTGATTGTCTTATTAGCTTCATCTGTTAAGTCTTCAATAGAGTTTGCTTCCATATAAGCTGGAACAACCAATCCAATTTTTGCGCCTTCAAGGTTGGCACCAAGATCTTCTACTTGATCCTTATATTGATCATATTGTTCGCCATGAGTGGCTGGAAGCCAAGCAGCTACCATACCATCGGCATCTCCTGAAGCAACCGCACTCCACATTACCGCGTTGTCTAAAGGAGTGATCTCTACTTCATGTCCCATGTCTTCAAGAACGGTTTTTACGATGTTAGTGGATGCGATTTCTGTATCCCATTCCACCATAGCAAGATTGACCTTGCTCTTTTCCCCATCAGTTCCTGCTGACCCACTGTTTTCCTTTTCTTCCCCATTTCCACAAGCTGTAATACCTATCATTACAACCAGTGCAAAGGCAAGGGTTAGAACTCTCTTCATAATTTTGTTCATGCATACTTCCTTTCGTTTCTAGTTTCTATATTTTACTACACTTACAAACTTTATTGTTTATTCTTGTCTTTACTAAATATTTGAGTAAAGCGGTCCATGATTATAGCTAGAACTACAATGGAAAGACCGGATACAAACCCTGGTCCTACATTGGCTCTTTGAAGAGCTGAAACGACTCGTCTTCCTAATCCCGGTGCACCAATCATAGAGGCAATAACAACCATGGATAGTGAAAGCATTACCGTTTGATTGATTCCCGCCATTATAGTTGATTTAGCAAGAGGTAATTCTACCTTAAATAATTTTTGGCTAGGAGTTGCTCCAAAGGAAATAGCCGCTTCATCTAATTCCTTAGGGATTTGACGCAAGGCCAGAGAAGTAAAGCGAACAGTAGGTGGTAGGGCAAATATAATGGATGCTACCATTCCTGGTACAACGCCGATACCGAAAAAGGCTACTGCAGGAATTAAATAGACAAAGGCAGGCATAGTCTGCATAAGGTCTAAAATTGGCTTTAAAATGGTCTCGGCTGTGTCACTTTTTCCCATAAGAATTCCTAGAGGGACACCAATTACAATAGCGAAGAAACTGGCAACTAGAATCAAAGCCAAGGTGCTAATAAAATCGGACCAAAGTCCTTGATTTTCAACAAAAATTAGCCCTAAGAATACAAATATTCCAAGTCCCCATTTCTTCTCTTTGCGCTTTAAAAATAAAGCTAGGCCTGTTAAAACTAAAATAAATACAAGAGGAGGTATGGATATTAAAAGGTCTTCCAATCCATTGATCAAGCCATTTCCTACGACTCGAATTCCATGAAAGAGTCCTTCCCCCCCGCTTGTAGCAGATTTTGTTGCACTTTCAATCCATTCCGCTACTGGGAGCTTCTGTAAATTATTCATCTGAACTCTCCCCCTGACTATCTAACATCTCGATTACTTTCTTTCTCGTTACAACACCGATCATTTTTCCTTGTTCATCTTCTACCACAATAGGAGTCTTGGATAATTTCAAAAGACTATAGACATCATCAATTACTGCGTCTGCGGAAATACGGGGGATGTCTTTTCGAATGATTGGCTCATAACTTCCAGGAAATCCATTTTTCTCTATTAAATCCAATAGGTCATCCAATTCAATATAACCCACTGCTTGACGAGCGTTATTGGATACAATTAGATTTGTATAATCTTCTTCCTTCATTATATTTAAAGCATACCGCATTCCTCTTTCCTTACGGTCTATGTTTAAATAGAATCCTGGTTTATCCATAACGTGTTGGATATTCAATATTTTTGTACGATCTACATCTTCTACAAAACGTTCTACGTATCGGTTGGCAGGGTTCATAAGAATTTCTTCTCCCGTTCCAACTTGTACCACTTTTCCATCTTTCATAATGGCTATACGGTCTCCCAGCCTTAGGGCCTCGTTTAGGTCATGAGTAATAAAAACTATAGTTTTTTGTAGTTTTTCCTGCAATTCCATTAATTCATTTTGCATATCTTTTCGAATCAATGGGTCTAAGGCAGAAAAGGCTTCATCCATTAAAAGAATCTCAGGATCATTGGCCAATGCACGAGCCAATCCAACCCTTTGTTGCATACCACCCGATAGTTGGCTGGGATATTGGTC
>DVLR01000235.1 GCA_018715425.1 Candidatus Merdenecus merdavium | reverse complement strand
AAAACTGCATCGACATTATCTTTAGCCGTTCTAAAACGGATTGTAACTGTTTCATTGCATTGTGGCTCTTCCGGCACTCGATATGCCTTTGTTTCGTCGCTAAACAAGGCTGCTTTATTAAATACAGGATTCATCAAACTAATATACTTCTTAGTATTTTGAATATCTTGAAAATCCTTTGATATCATCTTCTTACCTCATTTCTACACAGCTGCCTGCGTATTCTATCGTTACTTTTATTTTATAACATCCCCATCAGGAACACAACCAAAAGAAATGCATAAAAAAGGCAGCTTACAAAGCTGCCTTTTTTGGAGAAGGTATTTCTTTCTTATGGGGGTGTAGCAAAAACTATATAATGTATTGGGGGGGGTTTTACAATAATAATTATAGCATTCGTGCCAAGATAAGTCTGCACAAACTTTACAAAAATGAACCCTATTTTTTGTCGAATACTCACATACTTTTTTCGGCACTATTACTATATTTCTTTCCTATTTGCACAATCCCCTTACATTTATTCCCATTTTATCTTTTTTAAGTAAATATTATCCAGCACTAGCTTCCCATTTCCTATATCTGAACTTCCTTATGAAATAATCCTTCAAACTCTTCTCGATTAATCTTTTCCTTTTCCATTAGTAACTGGGCACAACTATGAAGAACATCTATATTCTCTTCTATAATGTCTTTAGCTTTTGCATAACATTCATCAATAATCCGTTTCACTTCATCATCAATGGCTGTAGCCTTTGTTTCACCATAACTTCTTGTATGGGCTAAATCTCTTCCAATAAATACTTCATCATCTTCGCCTTCGTAATTTACCAATCCAATACGCTCTGACATACCATATTTTGTAACCATTGCTCTAGCTGTAGAAGTTGCTGTTTTAATATCTGAAGATGCACCCGTTGTAATATCACCAAAAATAATTTCTTCAGCAATACGGCCACCAAGGCTAACGACGATATCTTGTAACATACGATTCTTTGAATGAAACATTTCATCTTGTTCTGGAAGAGGCATGGTATAACCTGCTGCTCCCATTCCTGTAGGAATGATCGATACGGTATAGACTGGGCCTACATCTGGAAGCACATGGAATAAAATTGCGTGACCAGCCTCGTGATAAGCAGTGATCTTCTTTTCTTGTTCTGAAACAATACGACTCTTTTTCTCACTACCAATACCAACTTTAATAAAGGAGTCTTGAATATCCTTTTGCATAATATATGGACGCTCATGTTTCGCTGCAAGAATTGCGGCTTCGTTTAATAAGTTTTCTAAATCTGCACCAGTAAATCCCGATGTGGTCTGCGCAACTTGTTTAAAATCTACATCTTGACTTAATGGTTTTCCTTTTGCATGAACTTGTAAAATTTCTTCTCTTCCTTGTACATCTGGCCTGCCAACACCTACTTTTCTGTCAAATCTACCAGGGCGAAGAATGGCTGGATCCAAAATATCAACACGGTTTGTAGCCGCCATAACAATGATACCTTCATTCACTCCAAAACCATCCATCTCTACTAATAATTGATTTAGAGTTTGTTCTCTTTCATCATGACCACCGCCCATTCCAGTTCCTCTTCTCCTGGCAACGGCATCAATCTCATCAATAAACACGATACAAGGGGCATTCTTTTTTGCCTCTTCAAAAAGATCCCTTACTCTAGATGCTCCCACACCTACAAACATCTCTACGAAGTCTGATCCTGAAATACTGAAAAATGGAACTCCAGCTTCTCCAGCAACGGCTCTTCCTAGTAACGTTTTACCTGTACCTGGAGGTCCTACTAAAATAACACCTTTAGGAATTCTTGCTCCTACCTTAATGTACTTTTGAGGAGCCTTTAAGAAATCTACAATTTCTTTTAATTCATCTTTTTCTTCAACCAATCCCGCTACATCTTTAAACGTAACTTTTACGTCACCTCGATTGGATAACTTTGCACGACTTTTACCAAAATTCATCATTTTAGCACTACTACCGCCACCACTAGACTGGCGATTCATCATCATGATCATGGTAATCACAACTCCACCTACCGCCAAACTAATGATCATACTTGGCAGAAAGTTATTGTTTCTTCTTACATCTCTTGTTGTATACGTGATACCTCTCTCATCTAGTTCCGCCTTTACAGTGCTAAGATCAAGAATATTCAGTTCTTTATCATTTCCCTCTTTAAAACTAATTCTAATTTTTCCAGTAGGTGTTTCCTGATTAGGTATGATCTCTACAGAAGAAACACGATTCTGTGTCAGAGCCTCTTGAAACTCTTTCTCAGTATAACTAGAGCCTTTGTCGAGTATACTGCTAAATAAAAAATATCCTACAGTAAAGACTAATAAAATAAGTAGGATACTACTTCCTACTCCTCTTGATTGTTTGTTCAAAGGTTCATTCTCCTTTCTTATTTCAACTAGAAGTAAACTTCCAAATTATAATTCAACAATACCAATGTATGGTAGATTTCTATATTTTTGAGCATAATCAATTCCATATCCCACTACAAATTCATCTGGAATATTAAATCCAGTATAGCGGACATCCACATCTACTAAACGTCGTTCTGGTTTATCTAGTAGCGTACATACGGTAAGACTGTTAGGGTTTCTTTTTCTTAAAATCTCCATTAAGTAACTTAAAGTCCTTCCAGTATCGATGATATCTTCCACAATAATTACTTCTTTGCCTTCCAAAGGTTCATCCAAATCTTTTACTATTTTTACAACACCACTAGATTCTGTTGCATCTCCATAGCTAGATACAGACATGAAATCTAAAGATACTGGTAATTCAATTCTTTTTGCCAGCTCGCAGGTAAAGAAGGATGCTCCTTTTAATACACAAATTAAATGAACAGATTTACCAGCGTAATCTTTGTTAATCTGTTCACCAAGCTCTTTAATTTTTTTGTTTACTTCTTCTTCTGTTAGTAGTATCTTAATTGTTTCCATGAGTGTTTCCTCCATCTACTTGTATTTTTAATATATTTTTTGTACTTTTGGTCACTTTATATTCTTCACTGATTCGATACCCTATTACCCATAAAATATGTGATCCATCTGTAATAAGTGGAATCCCATCCCTTAACTGGCGTGGGATCTTCTCATCGATCATATAAGACTTCAACTTCTTTTTACTCCCTTGCCTGTCTATCACTAGATAATCTTTAGGTCTTCTAGTTCTTACCAATAAGCCAAACTTCATTGTATCATAATCAAACCATTTCGTATACTTATTTTCTTGGATTTTTGCCGTTTCTACGTCTTCCAATGAAAATGTAATGCAAAAATCCTGAAACCGATACGTTCCAGGAACCACAACCGATAACGTATCCTCTTTGTGTTCCTCTCTTTTTTCGCTTTTACCATTGGTGCCCTGCTGATTTGATTTTGTTTTCTCCCTATATATTTTTAAAGTATCATATCCTTTTTCTCCGTAGATACCATAAGGTAAGGTGACTTTTTTGCCAACTTGATTGTCATTTAACATTCTTAGACTTTCGATATGATGATAGGAGATATCTTTTAGTTGATTTGATACCATGCCAACACAATTCCTTAAGATATACTGTTGGATGATATCCTCTTCTTTTTTTAACCGTTCTGTATCTATAACTATTACCCATGGATCCTGTTCTATGACTATTTCTTTTGATTTTTTATGAGCAACCCTCTGCAGGTATGCTTCTGCCTGGCTAATATGTCTTGCTGTATGGGCGATATGAGAAATCGCCTTTGCATTGATATGATTTTCCATATACGGTAATACATCTAACCTGATTTTGTTACGGGTATATTCTTTTTCAAAGTTTGTTCGATCCGTGCGATAAGATATTTGTTTATTTTCCAGGTAGTTCTCGATCTGGTCTCTTGTTAAACATAAGATGGGACGGATAATATGATCTCGGATTGGATCAATACCTTTTAGTCCCCTAAGACCAGATCCTCTGATGAGATTTAAGAGTACTGTTTCTGAAACATCATTTTCATTATGTGCCGTGGCAATTTTATTTCCACCATATTTTTCACATGCTTGTTCAAAAGCTTCATACCGAAGTTCTCTTCCTGCTTCTTCTGTTGATATTCCTTTTTCTTTTCCGTAATCCTCTGCTGATACGTTCACGCTCATACAGAAAAGATCTAATGTCTTACAAAGATGTTCCACAAAATACTGATCTTGATCACTTTCTTCCCCTCTAAGCCCATGATTCACATGAACAACCATCACCTCAAAATCCAGATCCTTTTTTAATTCCATAAGCACAAAAAGTAGGCATACGGAGTCTGCACCCCCAGATACGCCTACAATGACTTTATCTCCTGAATGGATCATATGGTATTTGTTTACAAACTCAAAGACTTGCCCAATCATAATGTTTCTCCTATGTAATTTACATTCTCACAAAACCAAGCAAAAAGGGATCCGTGATGATTTCTATTGGATAAGGCTAGATAGGGTAAAAAACATGAATGTTCCAACTTAGCTCTGAATCCTTACAACGATATTATAAATTCTTCTTTTGATAATATCAAGGCTTATTATTTTTTCCATAACCCTCCTACCAAAACAGTCATATCGTCAGTTACACGACAATGGTGATAAACCAGTACACGTTCTAATAAAGCTTTGGCAAACTCCTTGGAATTGGTGGTTTTAATCAGCATGATCATCTCTTTTAAGATTTCCTCTGACTTTTCAGGTGGTAAAGCATCCAACACTCCATCTGATACCATAATAAGGAAATCTCCATCATACAACTTTTTACTAGTACTATCATAATCCACTTGTTGAAAAACTCCTGCTGGCAGACTCGTAGATGTAATGGTCTCTACCCAATGATCTCTTTTAATAAATGTAGTAGAGGCGCCAATCTTTAAAAATTCACATACTCCATTGTATAAATCAATGGTGCAAAGATCAATGGTCGAAAAAGATTTTTGTTCTGATGAGATTACCATTGCAGAATTAATTAATTTTACGGCAGTCTCCTGTTCGAAACCAGCCTCTAAAAACTGTTCTAATAGCTCAATGACCATTTCACTTTCTTTACAAGCATGTAAACCAGATCCCATACCATCGGACATGCTCATAACCATTTGTCCATCCTCTTTATTAATAAAGGCAAAATTATCCCCAGATACTGTTTCTCCTTCTTTTGTCACCTTTGCAACTCCAGTTAAAACCTGAAAATAGGTATCTTCTACAAATAAGGTTGTACTATATTCTTGATTTACAATAGACCGGCTTTCGCGAGATACTGCCATACGTTTGTCCAGTACTTTAGACAATAGACCGGCGATCTCTTTCGTTGGAATACATTTTCCTTTCGCCGCCCTCATGGTGAGGTATACTTCCTGTTTTTTTGCCTTATTCTCTAAAACACTGATTCTATTTACCCTTATAGATAGCATGTTTAGTTTGGATTTAAGCTCTGCTTCTAATGCTTCATTTAATTCCGAAACATCGTATATATTATCTGCTACGGAAGTCATAATATCTGCCATTTCACTTAATTGCTCTGCAACAGCCACGCGACTTTCTAAAAGTTTATTACTCCACATTAAATTAAGTTTGGCTCTATTAAAGCTATGTATCATCTCTTTTAAAAAATTTTGCGATTGAATACATTTTTGGGCAAACTGATCCTGAATCTCTAAACTAATATCCTCTCCGCTTTCTTCCACTACATTTAAAATATCATATACTGTTTTATACGTCTCAAAATAATTTTTGTTCCAACAATAATCTTGATGTTGGCATTTAGAACATAACTTATCTGAAACACTACCAAAGATTTCTTCTAAATCCTGGGAGTTTAGATGCTCCTTCCGATAGGGAAGATTAGAAAAAGTTCCCGCCAGGTTTTTAAAAGAATCCGCATACTTGACAATTCGATCCCTTCCTGGATCTCCCACTATAACCGAAACTGGCTCCTCTTTTCTTAGGCGTAGTAACCGTTTACCTAAATCCCAAAAAATAAGGATAACAACCAAAATAAGAACTGCAATGATTACTTCGTTCATTCTTTTATACCTCCTACAATATCACGTCTACTATTGTGGTATTATAGATTTAATTTTCTAAAATGTTTGTCAAACCCTTGTATAAAATCTAAAAACTTTTAGACATTATTTTATTCCTTTGAAGTTTTGTATCATTTCG